>CAYSXY010000007.1:27526-52397 GCA_964435165.1 uncultured Rickettsiales bacterium | reverse complement strand
AAATAATGGGTCAGGAAATAATGGGTATTAGCGGCAACGAGCGCCGCGGCAGCAATGATACGATCAAAATATCGGAACGAAGATGCAGTTTTTAGACGAAGCGAAGATATATGTACAAAGCGGAGCGGGAGGCAATGGCTGTGCCAGCTTTCGCCGCGAGCGTAATATTCCCAAGGGCGGACCGAATGGCGGAGATGGCGGGCGTGGCGGTCATGTCTATGTGCAGGCCGATGATAGCCTGAACACCCTGATCGACTTTCGTTTTCGCCAGCATTTCAAAGCGGGGCGTGGCCGTCACGGCGAAGGCAGTAACTGTCATGGTGCCAAGGGCGAGGACATCACAATCAACGTGCCGGTCGGCACCCAGATTCTCGATGAGTCGAAAGAGGTGCTGCTCGCCGATATGGTGCGGCCTGGTGAGACGATCCGCCTGCTGCGCGGAGGCGAAGGGGGGCTGGGTAATGTCCATTTCAAAAGCTCGACCAACCGGGCGCCACGCATGGCAACACCGGGCGAGGCGATGGAACAGGCGACGATATGGCTTCGGTTAAAATTACTGTCAGATGCCGGGCTGGTGGGGCTGCCAAATGCCGGAAAGTCCACGTTTCTGGCAGCGGTGAGCCGCGCTAAGCCGAAAATTGCGGATTATCCGTTCACGACATTGGTGCCACAATTGGGCGTGGTGCGGATTGATGATTACAGCTTTGTGCTGGCCGACATTCCTGGTCTCATCGCCGGTGCACACGAGGGCACAGGCTTGGGAGATCGGTTTCTAGGCCATATCGAGCGTTGCGGCGTCTTGCTGCATCTCATCGATGGTTCGGGTCAGGATATCTGTGCCGATTATGATACGGTATTGCAGGAGCTTGAGGCATATGGTCATGGGCTGATAGATAAGCCGATGATCATTGGCCTGAACAAAAGCGACGTGCTCGACGATTTGGCGCAAGAGCTTAAGGCTGAGCTCGAAGCGCATAGCGGCAAGCCCGTATGGTTGCTGTCCGGTGCGACGCAGCGGGGGGTTGAGCCGGTGTTGCGTGAGATGCGCAGCCATATTGAGGCATGTCGTCGCGCCCGCCAGGAAGCGGCGCAGCCTGACATTACCGTCAAGCAGGCAGCCAATAAAAAGGAGCGGGAAGATGCGTTCACTATCCGTCGACAGGTCTTCATCGAGGAGCAGGGAGTGTTACCGGAAGAAGAGTGGGATGATGAAGACGAAAAAACGGGGACACAGCACTATCTGGCTTATCGAGGTGAGATGCCGTGCGGTGTCGCGCGCCTTCGGCTGATTGAGCATGGCACAGTCGCTAAAATTGAGCGAGTGGCAGTGGCAAAGGCTTTTCGTGGCCAGGGGGTGGGGGCGGCGCTGATGGAGACGATCTTGGCTGATATCGAAAAGGGGGCATCTGCTACCGATGTGTGCCTTGAATCGCAAACCTATGCCGTACCCTTCTATGCCCGCTATGGGTTTGAATGTGAGGGTGAGGAATTCATGGATGCCAGGATTCCACACCTGCGAATGCGAAAAAAACTAGGCTCTGTTGAGGCATAATATAAAATCGCGATTAGGCCTTGAAAGTTACGCAAAAAAACCCAGCTTTAGTATCAACTGAACACAAATGTATAATGATGTCTTTGCTCTCTGATGCCTCGCGCATTGTCGTCAAGCTCGGCAGTGCCATGATCTCCGACGATCAATTTAATGTACGCACCCCATGGTTGGACGCGCTGGTGCAGGATGTCGTGGAATGGCGCAATGCCGGGCGCGAAGTGATATTGGTCTCCTCTGGTGCCGTGACACTTGGGCGCGGCCAGTTCGACAATTTGCCCCGTGATATTTCCGGACACGATTTGCCATTAGAGACAAAGCAGGCGCTGGCGGCTTGCGGCCAGAATGTGTTGGCTCATGCCTATCATGACGCTTTTGGGCGTCAAGGCGTGCTCACGGGCCAAATGCTGCTCACGCGTCAGGATTCAGATATCCGTTCGCACTATCTGAATGCGCGCAACGCGCTATTTGCCTTGTTGGAGTTAGGGGTCGTGCCGATTATTAATGAAAATGACTCGGTCACGACCGAGGGTATCCGTGTCGGCGATAATGACCGGCTGGCGGCTTCGGTCGCCTCACTGGCCAGTGCTGATGTGCTGGTATTACTGTCGGATATTGATGGGTTATACACGGCAGACCCATCGCAAAACCCTGCGGCACAATTAATTCCGGAAATTACTGACATCACACCGGAGATAGAAGCAATGGCCGGTACGGCGCGCACGGCCGTTGGAACTGGCGGAATGGCCACGAAAATTGAGGCCGCCAAGCTGGCAATGCAGGCCGGGTGCCACATGGTAATTACCAATGGCCATGCGCTGCATCCACTCAAGGAGCTGGAAGATGGAGCGCCTTGTAGTTGGTTTGTCAGTCATGGCAATCCGCTTTCTTCGCGCAAGCGATGGATAGCCGGTGCCTTGCAGCCGGCGGGCAATCTGGTGATCGATGAAGGCGCCGTGCGGGCCTTACAGGAAGGTAACAGCCTGCTTCCGGTGGGCGTGGTGAGAGTAGAGGGTCAGTTTGCCCGGGGTGAGACGGTTGCGGTGCTGGATGAGGGCGGGCTGGAAGTGGCGCGTGGCCTGTGTAGCTACACCAGCGATGAAGCAGTGCAGATTGCCGGGTTGCGCGGTGACGGTATCGAGTCGGTATTGGGCTACCAGCCACGCAGCGCGATGATTCATCGTGATGATTTGGTGTTTAATGGATAATAGATGTGAAAAGGGAGTCGATAAATGACGGTAACAGCGATGAAAACAGAATCAGTGCATGAAATAATGCAAGGCATTGGTGAGGCGGCGCGTAGCGCCTATCGCCGCCTTAGCGTCAGTACAGAAGAAGAACGCAACAATGCCTTACAGAATGCAGCAACGGCCCTGCGTGAAGCAACAAAGGCAATCTGCGAAGCCAATGCAAAGGACATGGCGGCAGCCGAAGCGAAAGGACTCAGCGGAGCGATGCTTGACCGATTGCGCCTGGATGATGCGCGGGTCGAGGCCATGGCGGCCGGTCTGGAAGCAGTGGCTGCGCTGCCGGATCCACTCGGCAAGCGATTGGCTGAGTGGGATCGTCCGAATGGGCTGAACATCGCGCGTGTCAGTGTGCCGCTGGGCGTCATCGGTATTATTTATGAATCACGGCCCAATGTCACGGCCGATGCGGCAGGTTTGTGTCTGAAATCCGGCAATGCCGCGATCCTGCGCGGCGGGTCGGAAAGCTTTCATTCATCGCAGGCGATTTTAGAGGCAATGCAGCAGGGCATTCGCGAGGCAGGCCTGCCGGAAGCTGCGGTGCAATCGATTCCAACGACAGATCGAGAAGCCGTCGGTGAAATGTTGACCATGGTCGGCCTGATTGATGTCATTGTGCCGCGCGGTGGTAAATCATTGACGGCTCGCATACAGGAGGAAAGTAAAATCCCAACATTGCAGCATCTGGATGGCAATTGCCATATATACGTGCACAAAGCGGCCGACCCGGACAAGGCGGTGGAGGTGATTCGCAATGCCAAAATGCGCCGTACCGGCATTTGCGGCGCGGCGGAATCACTCCTGATTGATCGGGATATCGCAGAATCAGTGCTGCCCAGCATCGTGGATCGGTTGAGTGCAGAGAATTGCCAAATCAAAGGCGATGAAAAAAGCTGCGCCATCGATCACCGCATTTCACCGGCCAGCAATGATGATTGGGGCACGGAATATCTGGATGCTATTATCTCGGTCAAGCTGGTCGATGGCGAGCGCGAGGCCATTGACCATGTGAATCGCTATAGTTCGCATCACACGGATTGTATCATCACCGAAGATGAAACGGCCGCCAGCGCTTTTCTGGCTGAAGTCGATAGCGCAATTGTCATGCATAATGCATCGACCCAGTTTGCGGATGGCGGCGAATTCGGTATGGGTGCGGAGATTGGTATCAGTACCGGACGGCTGCACGCGCGTGGGCCGGTCGGTGCGGCAGAGCTAACCACCTATAAATATATCGTACGCGGCGATGGGCAGACGCGCCCCTGATCGCGCATAGTCAGAAAAAGGCGCCTCATGATACACCTTCCGCTTACGGTGCCTGGCCAGCGCATCGGCCTGTTCGGCGGGTCGTTTAATCCGCCGCATGAGGGCCACCTCCATGTGGCGGAAACCGCACTCAAGGCATTAGAGCTGGATCGCATCTGGTGGCTGGTCTCGCCGCAGAATCCACTGAAATCGACACAGCAAATGGCGCGTTATGAGGAACGGCTGGAGGCAGTGCGTCGGCAGGTTCGCCATCCGCATATGGCGGTTGTGGAACTGGAGCGCGTGCTGGGAACGCGCTACACGGCGGAGCTGATTCGGTCTGCACAGCATCATTATCCAAAAATCCATTTCATCTGGATTATGGGGGCAGATAACCTGGCGGGATTTCACCGTTGGAAGGCGTGGCGAGCGCTCGCAGAGCGCGTGCCGATAGCCGTGATTGATCGTGCTCCGCACCTATATCGGGCGGTGTGCGGCCCGGCCGCACTGGCATTAGCGCCATACCGTATGAGAGGGCGAAAAGCACGCCTGCTGGCTGATCAGGCACCCCCGGCATGGGGTATCATCATGGCGCCACGTCATCCGGCTTCCAGCACGGCCCTTAGGAAAGAATAGGAAAAAGCAGTCAGGTGAGCAGGTGCAGCACAGTTTTTGCGGTTTTTTCTTGGAAAAAACGGGTGTTTCAGGCATAATAGGGGTGTATGACAGTGGTGTCATATCTATCCATGCCAAGCCCACTGGGGCCCCTGGCGTCAGGAGGTCAGGCAGGATAGCGTGTTACTATCCTGTGGAGGGAATTATAGCGAACCATCACCGGGCCATGACGGCAGAGCAAGTGCAAGCCACGATTGTGGATGCGCTTGAAGATGCCAAGGCCGAGGACATCGTCACAATCGATCTGCGCGGTAAAAGCGATATTGCGGATTACATGGTGATCGCCTCAGGTACATCGACCCGGCATGTAGCCGCCCTGGCTGACAAGGTTGAGCAAAAACTCCACATTTCCGGACATAATCAGGTGCAGACGGAAGGACTCGAGCAGTGCGATTGGGTGCTGGTCGATACTATCCATTGCGTGGTGCATTTGTTCCGTCCAGAAATGCGAGCGTTTTACAACCTTGAAAAAATGTGGGGTGTGCCCGTGCCGGATGAGATGGATGAAGCGGTACGTATTGGCGCAACGGCTTAATCACACGCTGTTTTCACAATAACAGTGAGGTAGTCGTGCAGGTGGCTGTGTGAAGCGGCGGTCATCGTCGCTACAGCCAGTTTGTACGTCTAGTGCAGTGAGACGAAAGAAAAGCATATGGAGCTGGTTATCGCTGCCATTGGGAAGGGGCGTTCATCCCCGGAAGAATCCCTCTATCAACACTATGTGTCTCGCTGTGGATGGAACATCACCCTCAAAGAACATACATCACCGCGTAAACTGACCGGATCGGCCTTGCAACAGGCAGAATCGGACTGGTTGCTCCGCGTAACAGAGCCATGTGATATCCGGGCCGCGCTGGATGAAGGTGGAAGCGCATGGTCGAGCCAGCAACTGGCGGATGCATTGATGCGCTATCGTGATGAAGGATATCGGCGCATAGGTTTTTGTATCGGTGGGGCTGACGGGCATTCATCTGCATTACGTCAACAAAGTGATGTGTTGCTTTCACTGGGCAAAATGACATGGCCTCATCTGCTGGCGCGCGCGATGCTGGCGGAACAACTCTACCGCGCTTGGACACTCCATGTGGGTCATCCCTATCATCGGGCCTGACTGCCATTAGGTCGCTCGGTTTGAGACCATTGCGGAAGGCATCATTTTTCGGCATGATGCCGCCACGACAAGATCACATAAAAATGCAGGTATCTTATGTCTCAAAGCTATCAGCCGATTGTCTTATGCATTCTCGATGGGTGGGGCGATGCGCCGGATGGGGATGACAATGCCATCAGCCGTGCTGATACGCCCCATTGGGACGCACTGACCCAGACCGGCTTGCGTAGCCAGCTGCTGACATCCGGACGGGAGGTGGGGTTGCCGGAGGGCCAGATGGGTAATTCCGAGGTTGGGCATATGAATATCGGATGTGGCCGTGTCGTATTGCAGGATCTCCCGCGTATCGATAAGGCCGTGACAGATGGTTCGCTCGCACAGAACTCCAGGCTGAAGACATTCATTGATGCGCTGAAGCGTAGCGGCGGAGCGGCACATCTGGGCGGCTTACTTTCTCCGGGTGGGGTGCATGCCCATCAGCGTCATATAGCGGCGCTGGCGCGCGTGATCGATGAGGCAGGTGTGCCGGTGGCGATTCATGCTTTTTTGGATGGGCGGGATACCCCCCCGCAAAGCGCCGCAGATTATCTTGCTGAGCTCGAACGTGAAATGGCACCGCTTTCCAATGTGAAAGTGGCAAGCGTGCTTGGGCGTTATTATGCTATGGATCGCGATCAGCGCTGGGATAGAGTAGAACAGGCATGGCGAGCGATTGTTCGGGCGGAAGGTACCCGCTTTGCATCAACAGCGCAGGCCATAGACACATCCTACGCGAATAAGGTAACCGATGAATTCGTCATTCCAGCCGTGATCGGTGATTATGCAGGTGTTAAAGAGGGCGATGGCTGGCTGATGGCCAATTTTCGGGCTGATCGGGCCCGCGAACTGTCGCATGCACTGTTGGATGATGCGTTTGACGGATTTGCCCGGCCGTCCATGCCAGGCTGGGCCGCTGCTGCGGCAATGACCGAATATTCAACCGAACTGGCACAGCAGTATGCCATATTGTTTCCGCCGGAAGAATTGGATAACAGCTTGGGCGAGATGGTGGCCAAAGCCGGGCTCAGACAATTGCGTATTGCTGAGACGGAGAAATATGCCCATGTGACTTTTTTTCTCAATGGCGGGCGTGAAGAAGAATTTGACGGTGAGGAGCGCATCATGGTGCCGTCTCCTAAAGTGGCCACCTATGACCAGAAACCGGAAATGGCCGCGTCGGAGGTAACCGATCAACTGGTGCATGCCGTGCATTCAGGCAATTATGCGCTGATAGTGGTGAATTATGCCAATACCGATATGGTTGGGCATACCGGCGATCTGACCGCTGCGATCAAGGCGGTGGAAGCGGTCGATCAGTGTCTGGGTCGACTGCACCAGGCGGTCAGTGAAGCAGGCGGCGCGTTGCTAGTCACCGCCGATCACGGCAATGCTGAAATGATGCGCAATCCCGAGACAGGCCAGCCTCATACGGCGCATACAACCGGGCCGGTACCGTGTCTGCTGGTGGCCAGGGGATTGGAGGGAGGCGCTTTGGAGGATGGCAAGCTGGCTGATTTGGCGCCAACGATTTTACAGCTCATGGGGCTGAGCCAGCCATCTGTGATGACAGGCCGTTCATTGCTCACAGGCACGGCAGCGGGGTTGGCAGCATAATGCATATGAAATGGTTGCTATGGCTGGTGATAATGCCGGTCAGCCTGTGGTCGAGTGCATTAGACGCCGATCAGCCGGAAACGCTGGATCAGATTCAGCGCCAGTTGCAAATGGTGCAGGCCGAACAAGAAGCGCTACAAGCGACGCGTGATGCATTGCGCAGTGAACAGGAGGAGTTGCGTCAGCGCCTCGTTTCGCTGGCGCAAACCTATCAGGCCAATGAGCAGCGGTTGCTGGCATTGGCGGAGCGCCTGCAAGCGGTGCGTGCAGAAAAGGATGAGAAGGCGGCTTACCTTGAGCGGCGGCGGGGAGAATTAGGAAATCTGGCCGACGCCATGATTCGTTTTCGTCGGCTGCCTCCGCAGGCATGGATTGCCATGCCTGGTGATATTCATAGCGCAGTGCGCACCGGTATGGTATTGCGTCAACTCACCCTCTATCTGCATCAGGAGGCAGCAGAGCTACGTCAGGCATTAGATGCGCTTTTTCAACTCGAGCAGGCGGAAACCCGCGCAAGTCAGCAATTGCAAAATGAGCAGCGCCAGCTGAATGCGACGCGCCAAAAAGTCGAAGCAACCATTGCAGAGCGCCAGACATTGGAACAGCAATTGCAATCAAATCTGGCCGTTAAGCAGGAAATGGCTGCCCAACTGGCCAGGCGTGCCGCTTCAATTGGCGAGTTGCTTGCCGGTCTTGATGATACGCCTAAAGCGGATCGGTTTGCCGGTATCACCCCTAAACGTAAGCCGTCGATACGTGATCAGGATATGCAGGAGGTGGACTCTCGCCTGGAACTGGCTTCCCTGCCTGATGAGACGCCACAACGATCGACGCGAGAGACCCGCTTTATTCTGCCGGCCCAGGGGCGTGTGATTCGACGCTTCGGTGTGCCGACCGATGTGCCGGGAGAGACCCTTCAGGGGCTTGATGTCGAAGTGCGTAGCAAAGCGCAGGTGGTGGCGCCGGCGGATGGGGAGGTGGTCTATACCGGCCTGTTTCGCGACTATGGACAAATTGTAATTCTGCGTCACCAGGACCAGTTTCATTCACTTCTGGCCGGACTTTCCGAAGTGAGTGTGGTGCATGGCCAGCGCGTTTCACAAGGAGAACCGGTGGCCCAGGCAGCACATGAAACAGACGGGCGGCTGGTCACAACCCTCTATGTGGAATTGAGAAAAAATGCCAAACCCATCGACCCCGCCCCATGGTTTTCGTTTTGATATCATGGCTGCAGCCCGGATTGCAGATGGCGGATCGCCGCATTGTCTCAGCAATAGAGAGTCTCATGAATAAAAGCCGTTTAACGCTAGAGAAATTCGATTTTTATTGATAAAAGCATCAGAACTACAAGTGAAATCACTTGGGCGGGTGTTAGCAGCAGGAGAAGTAAGGCCGATGAAATATTTCCACCTCTATCGCCGATTTGTCATAATGTTATTGGCGGTGGTCTTGTGTTGTCCGCTTACGGTTAAAGCCGAAGACAATAACTCGACCTATGAGTTGCTCGACCTCTTTGGCACGGTCTTTGAACGGGTTAAAAGCGACTATGTTGAAGAAATTTCGGACGATAAGCTGATTGAATCGGCGATTAATGGCATGCTGACATCGCTCGACCCTCATTCGAGTTATTTGTCGGAAAAAGCATTTAATGAAGTCAAAATTCAGACCAAAGGCGAATTTGGCGGTCTTGGTATTGAGGTGACGATGGAAAATGGCCTGGTGAAAGTCGTCTCCCCCATTGACGATACCCCGGCTTACAAGGCCGGTATTAAGGCAGGCGATCTGATTAGCCACATCAACGAAGAGGCGGTGATGGGCATGACCTTGTCCGAGGCGGTGGAACGCATGCGAGGTAAACCTGGGTCAGGTATCGATTTGACCATATTGCGTGAAGGCGAGAATGAGCCGCTGGAATTCACCATTACACGTGCCATTATTAAAATTCGTTCGGTGCGACACCGTGCGGAGACAGATGTCGGCTATATTCGCGTGACATCCTTCTCGGAGCAAACCTCGCGTGGCGTAGAGCAGGCCTTTGAATCGCTGAGAAAGGAAATCGGTGCAGATAATATGAAGGGCCTGGTAATCGATTTGCGAAATAACCCGGGCGGCTTGTTGGATCAGGCCATCGCCATGTCTGATTTGTTTTTGGAGCAAGGGGAAATTGTGTCCACCCGCGGACGTACGGAAAATAGCGCAAAGCGTTTTAATGCCCGCGCAGGCGACATTGCCGAGGATATGACCATTGTCGTGATGATTAATGGCGGTTCCGCTTCGGCATCTGAAATTGTGGCCGGAGCCTTGCAGGATCATGACCGTGCCTTGGTGATTGGCACGAAGAGTTTCGGCAAAGGCTCGGTGCAAACAGTGGTGCCTTTGCCCGAACATGGTGCAATGCGCCTCACCACATCGCGCTATTACACACCCTCCGGTAGATCCATCCAGGCAGAGGGCATTGAGCCGGATATTGAAGTGCCGCCGTCACGGATTGAGCGCCTCAGTCAACGCAGCGGCCGCAAAGAAGCGGACTTGCGTGGGCACCTGAAAAATGATCAAGGCAAAAAAGCCAATGACAAGGGGCAGAATGGTGAAGAGAGCCAGGAAAGTGATGCGGAAAGTGAAGATTATCAGCTGATTCGGGCTCTGGATTTGATTCGCGGCATCCATTTATACAAAGCCATGCATATGCAAGGCGGTGATGCCTGAGCAATGAAACGGAATGGAGCGCTCACTTACTGGTTCTGGAGGGCTCTGGCGATATTATGTACGGTCGCTGTCGGAGCAGAGCTCGCCCTATGGATAATGCAGAAAGACAGTGCCGTTCAGGACGCACTCGTAGGTAGTCAGCGTGTTGGTTATTCCTTGAAAAGTGAAGAGGTGATTGGAAATCCGGACGCGTTATTGCGTCTCGGCCAAACACAAGATGCCGTATCGACGCCAGAAGAGGCAGCATCTCCCGAGCCTGATACGGGTGAGAAAACATCTGAAGATGCGGCACAGGATAAGCAAGATGAGCATTCTGCTTCACCTGCGGAAGGTATGCCTGATGCATCTGTTAGTCAGCATCATGAAGACAGCGCAAAGCAAGAGCCTGCATCGCAAGATGAAGGAGAGGGCAGCACCAAACTGCCAGACGACAAAACCATTCAGCCAACACAGACAATGGATAATGGTGTGCTGCCGCGCTGGCGTAAGCATATTCACACCTTTGACAATCCGAAGAGCCGACCGATCGTCAGTGTGATTGTAACGGGTCTTGGATTGAGTAAATCATCAACTGAGCAGGCTCTCACTTTGCCACAGGAGGTTGGGTTATCGTTCTCGCCTTATGCACATGATGTGCGTGAATGGGCAGAGATGGCGCAGGCAAAAGGATATGAAATCTATCTTGATGCGCCGATGGAGCCGCTGGATTATCCGCTGGCGGATCCAGGCCCCAAAGCATTGCTGACAGATATGACCGACAATCAAATCCTGCAGAATATGAAATGGCTGATCCAGCGCACACCGCTATATGTTGGCTTCGTCAGCCCGGTGGAGGAAAAATTCACAGGGTTTTTGGACACCATGCTCACCTTTCTCCACACATTAAAGCAGGAGGAAATCGTCTTTATTCGTGGGCAAACAGCACCAAGCGAAGATTTTGCCAAGGCATTGCAAGTCAGTGAAAGCAAAGCGCTGCAAAGTGCCGTGATATTAGATTTGGATATTCGCAGCAGCGCAATCCAGGAGCAGCTAAGCAAACTGGAAGAAGCGGCCGCCAATAATGGCTATGCGATTGCGATTGCCCGGCCTTATCCTCTCACCCTTCGCGAATTAAAGCGCTGGGCCGGTGCTTTATCATCGCGAGGCTTTCGCCTGGGGCCGCCCAGCTATATTGCCATCATGAAAGGCTTTTGACACCATCGCTCGCGGGTTGCGTTGGGCGCATGTTCCTGTAGCCTTTATAAGGTAAGCCATGCATTTTTTATCTGTGGATAACTCTGTGAGCTATTTTGTCTCCTCTGGCTTTAACCATTGGGTTTTCCATGGCTTGAAGAGCATGGCGCCATTCAGGTCTTTTTTTAACCGACTGTTTTATATGAATATAAGAAAGAATGTTGAAATCGAAGGCCTTTTGCGAATGCAAGCAAAAAAGTAGTGTCAAAACCGACCGGCGATGTGCATGAAACCAAAAAAGCACAAATCATCACCCTGTTTACGCAGCCGGAACAATAGGGTTTGATATCTGGTATAATTCTATACGGTCCGCAGGACAGAGCACCACGCCATTAGGCGTGGGTGAATGAGTATCAGGCCGCGACTGCTGCCCGCGCCATAGTTGGTGCGTAAGCCTTAGTGGAAAAGCTATAGCAGCAAGATCGGCTCATCGCATGCGCACTAGGCATTTTTTAGTCTCTGTGTTAGAGAAGAGTACCACCGCGATGAGATATAGTTAAGCTAATGCACGATACATCATATCTATACAATGTACTGGTGCTCTTAAGTGCCGCTGTTGTCATTGTTGCATGTTTTCGCCATTTGCATATTAGCCCCGTGATCGGCTATTTGGTGGCCGGAGCGGCGATCGGCCCCTCTGGGCTGGCCATTATTCAGGAGGTGGAAACCACGACATCCATCGCTGAGATCGGCATTGTATTCCTTTTATTCATGATCGGACTTGAGCTGTCCTTAGAGCGCTTGAAAGAAATGCGCAAACAGGTGTTTGGGTTTGGCTCACTCCAGGTGGCGCTGACGAGTGGCATCATCGGTGGCATCGTTTTAGCCATGGGCTATTCGGTAGAAAGCGCCATCATTATTGGGGGCGGCCTGGCATTCTCATCAACAGCCATTGTCTTGCAGGTGGTCGCCGAACGCGGCGAGCAATCCAGCCAAACAGGCCGTTTGGCGCTGGCCGTATTATTATTACAGGATTTTGCGGTCGTGCCCATGCTGGTGCTCATTCCACTGCTCGCCACAACGGGAAGTGAGGGAATCTTTTTGGCAGTTGGCGAGATTATGATCAAAGCCATTATCGCGATGATTGCTATCGTCATCGCTGGTAGGTTAGTACTACGTCCTTTTTTCCGTATCATTGCAGCGACCAAAAGCCCGGAATTGTTTGTATCAACCACCTTGTTGATCGTGCTGTTCTTTTCATTCGCCACCGAGCATGCCGGCCTGTCACTGGCGTTAGGCGCCTTCATAGCCGGCATATTGGTGGCAGAAACGGAATATCAGCACCAGGTAGAGGCTGATATAACACCGTTTAAAGGCTTATTCTTAGGCCTGTTTTTCATGACGGTGGGCATGTCCGTCAATATTCAAACGGTGACAGATCGCATACTGGAAGTATTGATGGTCACCTTTGGGTTAATTGTCATCAAGGCGGCTATTCTTCTGGGTCTGTGCAGCCTTTTCAAGTACCGGATGCGAACCCGCTTTCATGCCAGTTTTCTGTTAGCACAGGGTAGTGAGTTTGCATTTATTCTGTTTGGTATGGCATCTATGCAGGGGTTGATGGCAGACGGGCTGGCTGAGCTTCTCATGGTGAGCGTAACGCTGTCAATGGCATTGACGCCACTGCTTAACACACTCGGTAATACCATAGGCAATCGTTTCGAGCGCCAGAGCGATTTGGTATTGGCTCGTGCCAGTACGGATACGGTCGATATTGATAACCACATTATCATTGCGGGATATGGTCGCATGGGACAAACGCTGGCTGACATGCTGACCATTGAGAAGAAATGCTTTGTCGCCGTCGATATGGACCCGGCCAATATTGCCCTGGGGCGCAAGCAGCACCGGCCCGTCTATTATGGCGATGCCCGGCGGTTGGATGTGTTGCAATCGGTGGGAATTGATCGCGCGACTTACATGGTGTTTGCTTTTACCCATCCCACCGCAGAAGTGCGGGCTATTCGGGCCATACGTCGCATTCGGCCCGACATCACCATCATTTGTCGTGCCATGCAAAACAGCCACGCCAAGCTGCTGAAGGCGGCCGGGGCGGATATTGTGGTGCTGGAAGCTCTGGAGAGCAGTTTGCTGCTTGGGCAGACATTGCTGCGCGCCAAAAATGTGCCTGAGCAGGAAATTCAGCGTGTGTTGCAGGATTTTCGTTTGCGCCAGCAGCCGGATGTGAGCTAGCAGGCCATTGGCAGCGCTGAGTAAGCCTTGCTATTTACATTATCGTTTATCTCTGCTATCAGACCTGCCTTACTTAGCAGGCATAGGCGAAGGGCAGGGGCTCTATCGTACGAGTGCTGTAAAACTAAGGGCAACAAAATGAAAATACTTGCTGGCAACAGTAATCAGCCGCTGGCCACCGCCATTTCCGACCAGTTAGATGTGCCCATTACCAAGGCGAACGTCAAGCGCTTTCCTGATATGGAAGTGTTTGTCGAGGTGCTGGAAAATGTGCGCGGTGAGGACGTTTTTTTAATCCAGTCCACCTCCTACCCCGCCAATGATAACGTCATGGAAATGCTGATATGCATGGATGCGCTGCGGCGTGCCTCTGCCCGGCGGATCACGGCGGTCATTCCCTACTTTGGCTACGCACGGCAGGATAGAAAGCCGGGACCGCGTACGCCGATTTCAGCGAAATTAATTGCGAATTTGATCGCGTCGGCCGGAGCGAGCCGGGTTCTGACACTGGACTTGCATGCCGGTCAGATTCAGGGGTTTTTTGACCTTCCGGTTGATCACCTGTTTTCAACCCCGGTTTTTGTCAAAGACATTCAGCAGCATTACAAGGAAGAAAAGCCGGTCATTGTCTCGCCTGATGTCGGCGGTGTGGTGAGAGCCCGCGCTCTCGCTAAGCGCCTTGATGCAGATCTTGCTATTGTCGATAAACGCCGCGAGCGTGCGAGTGTCTCGGAAGTGATGAATATTATCGGCGAGATCAAAGGACGGCATTGTATTTTGGTTGATGATATCGCCGATTCCGCCGGCACCTTATGCAACGCGGCTGATGCGCTGAGCGACAAAGGCGCCACCTCTGTATCGGCCTATGTCTGCCACGGGGTGCTCTCCGGCGGTGCCGCGCAGCGTGTAGCCAATTCATCTCTTTTTTCATTGGTCATTTCCGACAGCATTCAGGCGACGGAAGAAGCGCTGAATACAAAGAATATACGCATTGTCAGTTTGGCACCGCTACTGGCGGAAGCCATTCGGCGTATTAGTGAGGAACGATCCGTATCGAGCCTCTTTGATTAACCACGAACAACAAAAACGAATAGGATAAGGAGTCCAGAAATGAGTATGAAAGCAATTGCCCTCGAGGTCGACAAGCGTGAGGCGACCGGAAAAGGGGCCGCGCGCGCACTGCGCCGCGAAGGGAAGTTACCGGCCATTGTCTATGGTAACGACACTGCTCCGGTGATGATTACGATCAATCAAAAAGATATGGTCAAATACAGCAATAAAAGCAGTTTTTTTGGCCAGATTTTTGAGTTGGATATTGATGGTAAAAAAGTGACCGTTCTGCCAAAAGATTTGCAGCGTCATCCGGCCACCGATATGCCTGAGCATGCGGACTTTCTGCAAGTGAGTGAAGATACCCGCGTGGCGGTGAGTGTGAAGGTCGTCTTCCTCAATCAGGATAAATGTCCGGGCGTTAAGCGTGGCGGTGTCTTGAATATTATTCGCCGTGAGTTGGAGCTGAGCTGCACACCGGCATCGATTCCGCGTAAAATTGAAATCGATCTTTCGTCTTATCAGATCGGTGATTCCATCCATATCAGCCAGGTTGAGTTGCCAGAGGGTGTGGCGCCGACGATTACTGATCGCGACTTTACCATCGCAGCGATCACGGGCCGTAAGGCAGAGAAAGAGGAGTCTGAAGACGAAGAAGGAGTCGAAGGCGACGACGCTGCGGCTGAGGGCGAAGACACGGCTGAAGAAGGCGGTGAAGAATAAGCATCTAACCATGCCGGGGGTGCCTATTCTGGGCTCTCCCGGCGCTTGTTGTCACGCCTTACCATGAAGCTCATCGTTGGTCTCGGAAACCCTGGCAAAAACTATGCGCAGACACGCCATAATATTGGGTTTATGGCGATTGATCGTGTAGCCGGTGACTACTTTGCCACGACGCCAAAACAGAAATTTCACGGCTTATGCAGCGAAGCAATGATCGGTGGGCAGAAATGCCTCTTATTGAAGCCTCAGACATTCATGAACCGTTCCGGTCAGAGTGTGCGTGCCGCGGTGGAATTTTACAGCATTGCCTTGGATCATATGCTGGTGCTGCATGATGAGCTGGATGTGCTGCCCGGTCGCATTAAAGTCAAATGTGGCGGTGGCGCCGCCGGACATAATGGTCTGAAAGATATTGATCGGCATGTGGGCCCGGACTATTGGCGTGGGCGGCTGGGTATTGGCCATCCCGGCCATGCGGATCAGGTGACCAATTACGTGTTGGGACGTTTTGCCGCATCGGAGATGTCGGCAGTCGATCACATGCTGGAGGGCATCACGAAGGGAGTCTCTCACTTTGCTGAAAAAGGAGGCTATGCCATGCGGGAGTTCCTGCATCAGCCAGAGTGGCAGGAATACAATCAGGTGTAAGGGCAGGGTTGCAATACCGATGGTCTGGCGCAATAAGAAGTTATCGCCATTTTCCTTCATTTTCAGACGTGATGAAGTGATGGATATACAGCGCTCAAGTAGCGAAGCGGTAGCGCAAAGAATATATGCCGCGCAAACCACCAGATAATTTCTGTATAGAAATGATTTGGAACCATTATAACATGGGTAATAGAAGGATAGGATATGGGCTTTCAATGCGGAATTGTCGGGCTGCCTAATGTCGGCAAATCAACCTTATTTAATGCGTTGCTGCAAACCATACAGGCAGAAGCTGCCAATTATCCTTTTTGCACCATTGAGCCGAATAGTGGTCGCGTGGCCGTGCCTGATCACCGGCTCGATCAGCTGGCGGCCATCGCCGGCTCCAAGCAGGTGGTTCCCACCCAGCTTGAGTTTGTCGATATTGCCGGGTTGGTACGCGGTGCCAGCAAAGGAGAGGGGCTGGGCAACCAGTTTCTGGCGCATATTCGAGAAGTAGACGCCATCGTCCATGTGCTTCGCTGCTTTGAAGATGGAAATATTACCCATGTGGAAGGGTCGGTTGATCCGTTGCGAGACGCTGAGATTATTGAAACGGAATTAATGCTGGCCGATCTGGAAAGCCTGCAAAAACGAGTGCCGAATCTTGAGAAAAAAGCGCGTGGCGGTGACAAGGAGATCAAGACGGAGTTGGAGTTGATCACTCGCATCATCCCGCTGCTGGAGGATGGAAAACCCGCGACGGCATATAAGCCGACCAATGCAGAAGAAGCGTTGCGTGTGCGTCGCCTGCAACTCATCACCACCAAGCCGGTGATGTATGTCTGTAATGTGGATGAAGAGAGTGCGGCGACAGGCAATGCGTGGACGACGCAGGTGGCTGAAAAAGCCAAGGCGGAAAATGCCGCCATGATCATTATTTCAGCCGCGATTGAGGCTGAAGTAGCGGCGCTTGATAATGAGGAAGAGCGGCAGGAATTTCTGAGTTCTCTTGGGTTGAAAGAGACGGGCTTGGCGCGCATTATCCGCACCGGTTATGAGTTGCTGGGCCTGATTACCTTTTTCACTGCCGGGCCAAAGGAGGCGCGTGCCTGGACGGTGGCGAAGGGAGCCACCGCACGCGAGTCAGCCGGGGTTATTCACACTGATTTTGCTCGCGGTTTTATTTGCGCCGAAACCATCGCCTTTGATGATTATATTGCGTGCAAGGGGGAGCAAGGTGCAAAGGAATCGGGGAAAATGCGTCAGGAAGGCAAAGAATACATCACCAGCGATGGCGATGTGTATCTCTTCCGATTCAATGTATAAGTTCAATCTATAAGGATGCGTGATGATGCATCAGACAGACATTACCATTATCGGAGCCGGGCCGGTTGGCCTGTTTGCGATTTTTCAGGCAGGAATGCTGAAAATGCGCTGCCATGTGGTGGATGCGCTTGATTTTGCCGGAGGGCAATGCGCGGCACTCTATCCCGAAAAACCCATTTATGACATTGCCGGCTATCCGCAGATCGAAGCGCAGGAACTGGTGCAGAAACTGGAAGTGCAAGCCGCCCCATTTGAACCGGTCTATCATTTTGGTCAGCGTGTAGAAAAAATACGCTCAATCGATGGAGAGTGGCATGTGACAACCTCCACCGGCACAGAGATTCAGAGTAAGGCTGTGGTCATTGCCGCCGGGTGCGGTGCCTTTGGGCCTAACCGGCCGCCCTTGGAAGGGCTGGACGCATTTGAGGCCGCAAGCACTGCCGGGCAAGGGATTCACTACATGGTTGGTCGGCGCTCAGACTTTGCAGGCAAACGCGTAGTGATCGCCGGTGGCGGTGATTCGGCTGTCGATTGGGCGCTCTCACTGGCGCCGGTGGCGGCATTGATCTCAGTGGTGCATCGTCGTGATAAATTTCGCGCTGCGCCCGATTCCGTTGACAAGCTGCGCCAGTTAGCTGCTGAGGGTGTGATTGAACTGGTGGTGCCGTATCAGCTTGCCGGTCTGGAAGGGAAACAAGGCGTGTTGAGTGGTGTGCGTGTCAAACAATTGAATGGAGAGGAGCGGGTGTTACAAGCCGATGCACTCTTGCCATTCTATGGCCTGTCAATGGAGTTGGGGCCGATTGCGCAGTGGGGGCTGAACATTGATCGTAACCATATTGCTGTGGATCCGACAACGTTTGAGAGCAGCCAGAAAGCGATCTACGCGATTGGTGACATTGCGACCTATCCTGGCAAACTCAAATTGATTCTGTGTGGGTTTTCCGAGGCAGCCATGGCGATGCATGCAATCTATGGCCTGGTCCATCCCAATGAAGCGCTCCATTTTGAATATTCGACCACCAAAGGGGTGCCGGCATAGGCGCTAGCTACATGGGAAGCATATGGCCGGTCGAAGTGAAGCGCCCGCTCATGCACAGGATGCAGTTGTATTCCAGCCAAAAGCCCATTATAACCGTCAACCGTCATGAATATGTCATTGTTTCATGGTGGTATATCCGCTCGAATAGGCGTAGGCCAAATATTCGACAAGGGTAACATCAACGGGCAACGCAAAGGACGAAGCCATGAGTAAATGGGGTTCAAAAGTCGGTAGCCGCCAATCGCCGACCAAAAAAGACGAAAACCAACCCAAGAAACAACCGGATTTTCATATTGGCAGTGTTAATTTCATCAAGGTCGGCACGGTTGCCGTCTTTGGGGTGGAGGATGAAGAGCTGATCCCGCCGATTGCCGAAAAGATCAATCGCATCAGCACCATGGCCGGTGAAGTCGTCATCTCCCGCATGGGCGATGAGGTTCCCGAGCCGGGCGATCTGGATGTGGAAGAAGGGAATGACTTTCCCATGAAATTGGAATATCGGGAGAAAATGCTGCTCGATAAATTCTTCTGCATCGTCTACATGCAGGGCTCAAATGAGGATGATGATCCGTGCTATGCTTATGTCAATGTGCGGATGGATCGGTATGATACACTGCATGATAAAATGTTTGCCGGGCCAACCTTTAATCTGCCGGATTATTCAACCATTGTTCTCACCGGCCAGGGCAGCCCAACGTATGAAGATCGTGAAAAACTACAGCGTGATTACCTGTTTGGCGAGCGCCATACAAATGTGCGTATTTTCCCGCCATTAAGCGAAGTGACCTGACAGCGCATTGGGTGGCCATGCAATTTACCCTGCCACAACCGGATGACTGGCATCTCCATGTGCGCGATGGCGAGATTTTAAATGCGGTCATTGATCATACCGCGGCCCAGTTCGGCCGCGCCATCATCATGCCGAACCTCAAGCCACCAGTGACCACGGTGCGTGCAGCCGAGCAATATCGCAGCCGTATCCTCGCCGCATTGCAAGCAAGTAGCCGTCATCTCGCGTTTAATCCACTCATGACGCTGTACCTGACCGATAATACCGCACCGGACGAGGTGATTGTGGCGGCAGCCCACCCACATATTTATGCGGTCAAATATTATCCGGCAGGGGCAACCACCAATTCGGATAATGGGGTAACGGATCTGGAAAAAGTCTACCCGGTGCTGGAGGCGATGGAAGAGGCCGGGGTGCCTTTATTGCTTCACGGTGAAGTAACGCACGATGCGGTCGATATTTTTGATCGCGAAGCTGTGTTTATCGAACAGCATCTGCAGAAATTGCGGCATCGTTTTCCTCAACTGCGCATGGTGTTGGAGCATGTCACCACCGCTGATGGCATCGCCTTTGTGCGTGAACAGCCTGCACATATTGGCGCAACAATCACGGCGCACCATCTGCTATTTAACCGTAATGATCTGCTGGTTGGCGGCATTAAGCCCCATTATTATTGCCTGCCTATCCTCAAAGCGGAGCGCCATCGTGAAGCGTTGGTGGAAGCGGCCATCAGCGGCAATACGCATTTCTTTGCTGGTACCGATAGTGCTCCTCATCTCCAGTCAGATAAAGAGTCATCCTGCGGTTGCGCCGGCTGTTATACAGCAGCCACGGCCGTTGAGCTTTATGCCGAGGCCTTTGACCGGGCGGCTGACTTAACAAGCGAGGCGACCCAGTCGGTCTTCCGTCAGTTTATGTCTGAGAACGGCCCGGCATTTTACGGCCTGCCAGTTAATGAAATGACGGTCACGGTAGAACAAGGCAGCATCCAGGTGCCTCAGCAGGTTTCAACTCCGGCAGGCGTGATTCGTCCGCTGCTGGCCGATGAAAGGCTGAAGTGGCGTATCGCTCCCGCCTCATAACGTCCCTCCATTAGCGAGCGTAAAAAAGCAGAGATGCACTGTTGCAAAAAATAATAGTGCGTTGAAGACACTTTTCGATGGCGGCAAATAAAAAAACCGCAGCAGCATTTCTGCTACTGCGGTTAAGGGAGGGAAGATCAATCAAAAAATATCAGGCAAAAAATTATCAGGAAGATTCAACGGAAATGTAGGTGCGGCCTTTAGCACGCTTACGAAATGCCACTTTGCCTTCTGCTGTGGCGAAAATAGTATGGTCTTTGCCCATGCCGACATTATCGCCAGGGTGGAATTTTGTGCCGCGTTGACGCACAATAATATTACCTGGAATCACCAGTTCACCACCGAATTTCTTCACACCCAGACGGCGACCCTCTGAATCGCGGCCATTCCGGGAACTACCACCAGCCTTCTTATGAGCCATCTCTTACTTCTCCTCTTTTTTCTTAGCGGTGCTTTTCGTAGCTTTCGCTGAAGTTGACGCTTTCTTAGGGGCAGACTTTTTAGCTGCCGACTTCGTTTCTTTCGCGGCTGGTGTACTGGAGGCTTTCTTCGCGGTCGATTTAGCAGCTGTTTTCTTGGCCGCTGGCTTTGCTGCCGCGTCCTTAGTGGTCTCCGCCTTAGCCGTTGCAGCTTTGCCTGACGCGCCTGCCTTACCAATCCCTGTTACTTTCAGCATGGTTAAATCCTGGCGATGTCCTTTGGTACGACGATAATTATGACGGCGTTTTTTCTTAAAAATAATAACCTTATCGCCCTTCGCCTGCTCAACGATCTCAGCTTGTACGGCAATGCCGTCAACTGATGGCGTGCCCACTTTCAGCGCTTTTCCATCATAATAGGCAATCACATTGGCAAGCTCGATTTTATCGCCGGATTTTCCTTCCAGCTTTTCGACCAGCATGGTCGTCTCCGGCGTCACTTTATACTGCTTTCCACCAGTCTCAACAACGGCATACATGGCATCAATCCTTGCGTTGGCTTGTATTGTTTATTGTATAGCCGCCTATGGTGAAAGCAGCTATGTTCATCTAAAAGGAGCGGCACTATACTGACTGCGCAACAAATGTCAAATTATTCGGCATAGCTTCACGAAAAAAGCGTGACGGCAAGATTTGAAAGAGATTTACGCTTCCGTATCTATGCTCTCAGGGGCGTCTGTCGGCGCTTTCGAGACGGCTACCATGGCGGGGCGTAATAGGCGATCATGGATGACATAGCCGGACTGAATCACCTGAATGACGGTACCCGCTGGATGTTCAGCGGTTTCCACCTGCGTAACGGCCTGATGCCTGTTATGGTCAAATTTCTCACCAATAGGTTCAATCCGCATGATGCCATATTTCTCAAACGATTTCAGCAATTCCTGCCGTGTCATGTCAACGCCGGTGTACAAATTAGCCAGCACAGGGTTTTCTTCCAGCGCCTCAGGTGGCGTGCTCTCACAGGCCCGCATCAGGTTTTCTGCCACGCCAACCAGATCACGGGCGAAGCCGGAAATCGCGAATTTTGCCGTGTCCTCCTTATCACGCTCAGCACGTTTACGTAGATTGTCATTCTCGGCGATCGCCCGCACCAACTTATCATTCAGGCTGACGATCTCTTCTTCCAGTTCGGCAATGCGCCCATGATTCTCCGGAACATCGGCGATCGAGCCGTCACCGAATGCAGCCGCGGCACTGGCAATCGCTTCTTCCGTGGCCATACCGGAGGTATCGAGTTCCTGTTGGCCAATGGTTGTGTCATCATCTGTCGCGACTGGCTGCTCGTCCGCGTCAGGAACGGTCGAGGTGGAGGAATCATGTTCATTCTCCTCCATCGATAGAGGTGCGGCGGAATCATTAGGAAGCGGGTTGGCGGTCATGCGTCACTCTGTCTCTTATCTGTTGTTGTGTGTTATTGTTAGTATTCACAGTTATTAACTATGAAAGAGGCAATAACACGTATAGTTTAACCACATAGGAAGCAGCAGCGTTTTTTTCAACACTTAACCATCGGGGTGAGTGACAATCCGGTCTTGTTTTTCCGTCCAGCTTAGTGTTGGTTACCAAAATAAATGTTGGGCGTTGACGCTGTAAAACCACAAACGCGATGAGAGGGTGAGAGATGAATGCAGCATCCATGGCGGCGGCCGTTGAAGAAGCAGGGCTGCGCGTTGATGGCCGCGCGGCCGATCAGCTCCGTTCCTTGACGATTGAAACAGGCATTAACCGCTATGCGGAAGGATCCTGTCTGATCCACATTGGACACACCAAAGTAATGTGTGTCGCAACCGTTGAAGACCGTGTGCCGCCATTTCTCAAACATACTGGCCAGGGTTGGGTGACGGCGGAATATGGAATGTTGCCGCGGGCGACGCATAGCCGGGGTCAGCGCGAGGCAAGCCGCGGCAAGCAATCGGGCCGAACACAGGAAATCCAGCGACTGATCGGTCGTTCGCTGAGAGCAGTAACGGATTTATCGCAGCTGGGTGAACGTCAGGTCACGATCGATTGCGACGTGCTGCAGGCCGATGGCGGCACGCGGTGCGCTGCCATTACCGGTGGCTATGTAGCATTGAATCTGGCCTTGGCAAAGGTGCGTGAGATGGGAGGAATGAAGCAATGGCCGATCACGGGCCATGTCGCCGCAGTCTCTTGTGGTATTGTCGGAGGGCAGGCCGTGCTGGATTTATGTTATGAAGAGGATAGCGGCGCAGAGGCAGATATGAACTTCGTCCTGACGGACAGCGGCGGTATCGTCGAAATACAGGGCACGGCAGAAGAGCGGCCGTTCAGCGAGGATCAGTTCCATGCCATGTTCGGATTGGCCCGTGGCGGCATTGCCTCGCTGTGCGAAGCGCAGGATACGGCGATCCGCCGCGCCGTGGAGGCATAGATGCAATCCGTAAGAGAATTGGTCCTTGCCAGCCATAATGCCGGAAAATTAGAGGAGTTGAAGGCATTGCTGGCCCCGTTTGGCGTGGCCATATCGTCAGCTGCCAACCATGGAGTGCCGGAGCCGGAAGAAACAGGTGACTCCTTCGTGGATAATGCCTCGCTTAAAGCCCTGCATACTGCCAATCATACTGGCAAACCAGCGCTGGCCGACGATTCCGGGTTGGTCGTGGCCGCACTTGGTGGCGCGCCCGGCATCTATTCCGCGCGCTGGGCCGGGCCGAATAAAGACTTCTCACTTGCAATGGAGCGGGTTCGTGAGGCGTTGGTTGAAGCAGGCTGCCATCCTATCGGCGCCGATGCGTATTTTACCTGCGTTCTTTGTCTGGCCTGGCCAAACGGCGAGACGCACTGGTTTGAAGGGCAGGTGCATGGCAATCTGACATTTCCTCCGCGTGGTGATAAGGGGTTCGGCTATGATCCCATTTTTGTGCCGCAAGATCACACGCTCAGCTTCGGCGAGATGGAGCCGGATGAAAAACACCGCATGAGCCATCGCGCTGTGGCCTTTGATAAATTGGAGCGGTTTATGCGTGTTCCGGCGTAATCATCCTGTTTCTACGCTTGCTTCCGCACAGATCCTCTGTTAATCGTTTAATCGATAGTTCTTGCAAAAGATGAAAAGGGAATCCGGTGACGTCTGGAGAAAATTTATCTTCTCCAGATACAGTCCGGAACTGCCCCCGCAACTGTAAGTGACGAGTTGCATGATGAAGACCACTGAGCGCTTTGGTGCTTGGGAAGGTGTCATGCGACGATGACGCACAAGTCAGGAGACCTGCTATCGCTGGTGCATGAAGCGAGTTGCTTCATGTGCTGATGCCATGCTGATATTTGGGACGGGGTGTGCCTGAAGAGAGGTTTCCTTCAGCTTGCTTTTTAGCATGGAGGAACGAAGTGACGACTAGCGACCAAGGGGGAGCGCAGGCTGCGCGCCGATTGAGCGCAAGTTGCATTTCAATCTTTTGAAATGCGGATACTTCCTGCACGCAATGGCATCAACAAATGAAATGCGTGCGGTGTCTTACTCTTTTCTAAATCAGGTAAGGTGCCTCATCAATGATGAGGAGGGGTGGTTGTGGAACAACTACAGCAACTGCTAGATTTTTTGCGTCAAGCAAGGCCCGGTCATCTGGTCATGCTGTTGATTCGGCCACTGAAGGCAGTGAAGCCGCTGCAGGATGAAATCGAGAATGCGGGGGATGCGAGCGAGCGAAAAGCGAAGAATTCTGAACTGCAAGTGACATCTGCCAATATGTTTAGCGTGGCCTCAACGGCGAATTTGGCCGGGGCGGTGTCGACGGGCCAGGTCGTGGCTGCATTTGCCCTTGGCGGCCCTATTGCCGGCTTTGCCGCATTGTCGCTGACAGGAGGGTTAATCACCATCACAGTGCTGAGTAGTCGCGCATCCAACATTATCCATTCGCTCTACACCCAAAACCTTGAAGATCACAATGCCGCCGAGGTGAGCGATGCGCATGCGGACGCTCTTAAAAGGGTTATGGACGGCGTGGTACAAAATCTGGACGTCTCACTGGAGAGGCTTGGCACACGACTGGAAACGACAAACCAGCACAATGCGGACACACTTATCGCAGCCCTCGAATTGATGATACGTTCATCAGCGGCATCAACGAAAGACGGTGAAAGCGAAGGCACACCAATGGTGGCAGGTGAGGGGCA
>CAYSXY010000007.1:0-27426 GCA_964435165.1 uncultured Rickettsiales bacterium | reverse complement strand
CAGCAGCAATGGCAAGCGTCGATGTTGGCGGAAGTACAACGACTATCTGTAACGATGCAAGAGGCCATGCAGCGCCACGCCGCGAATCCTGCCCATGAGCAGAGATCAGATCTGGAGATGGCGGCTCCTTTCACCATATTGACGGAAAGCGGAGATGCGCTGCCATATGATGAGTTCGAGGCTTTTATAATCGAGGTTGTGGAGGCCATGGGCTTGACAGATACACGCATCATCACCCTGGACATTGATGAGCATGGGCATTTGGTAAGTTCAGATAGCCATCACATCAGTTTAAGCGGCTTGCCTGTCGATGGCAGGGGCGATGTCGCGATGGGGGAAGAAGAGAACGGCATGATCACCTTACCTCCAGAAGCGGTTAGCAAGCCGGAGGAGCGCCATGATGATGCAGTCGACCCATTTGCTGACATGAACGCAAACAGTGCGGGTCGGACACGATCCTCTTCATCGCGCAAAAGCCCACGAACATATAGCACAGCAACATATAGCGATATCAATCTCGCAGGACTGGCAATGGCGACGGGAATGCTGGCGGGGCTTTCCGTCATGGCGTGGTATGGTTGGAAGAAACTATCTTCATGGGTATCGGGGCGACGTAACCGAGGTGGCAATGATCAAGATATGCTACAGACAGATGAAATCCTTATTGAGGAAAGGAGTGAGGTTTTGGCGGATCTGGGCAGCCGAAGTGTGATGTAATGACCGACTGATCATTTCACGGAGAAAAACAGCATCACCTTCATGCCGGCAGCTATAGCCATTCACATTAATTTTCATACAATCTGAAGGGCTGTGAGGCCGCGACTGCTGCCCGTGCCATAGTTGGCGCGTAAGCCTTAGTGGGAAAAGCTATATCATCCTAAATCATGCGCTCGATGAATATCAATGTGTCAATCGATCCGAACAGGTTATGCAAGAACAAGAGGGGCATATCATGTCACAACAAGGGCCATTTCGTGCATTATATGATGTGATACTGGCGGAGTATCGGCGCGAGTTCTCGCTGCTACTCGATGACCTTCACCGTGAAGTCGCGCATGGATTCGGCCATCCAATCACCGCGTTGCTGAATGTCATGATCAAAGCACAAAAAGCCTATGATGCAGGCGATGCGCAGCAGGCGGGGATAATGCTGGAGGAAGGAGAGGCGAGGTTGCGTCGGCTGCACACGAAAATTCAGGAGGCGCAGTTAGAGTCAACGCTGCTGCCGGCGGCAGATACATTGTTGGCTGTTTACGGTCATCACGCGGATATACTCCGCCAGCAAATAGCGCGTGAGGGCGACCAGTAAGTCCCTGACTTTGACAATAGCAGCCATTATCTTCTATAAAGCACGGTTTCCATGAACGGCATCTGACACTGTCATGGAAGCCGCGTAACAGCATAAGGATAACCAACAATGGCACAGGCACTCATGGCAGATACTCCCGAAACCGCTCCGCTTACCGGGCGGCTTTTTATGTTTCCAGGCCAAGGATCACAACAGGTCGGCATGGGAAAAACCTTCTATGATGCATTTCACGAGGCCCGCGCCGTGTTTGAGGAAGTGGATGATGCGCTCGGGATGCATCTGAGCCGTCTGATTTTCGATGGACCGGAAAATGAATTGACCCTGACCCGCAATGCCCAGCCTGCAATTATGACGAGCTCGCTGGCGATCTTTCGGGTGTTGGAAAAGGAGTTAGGTCTTGATTTGTCAGTCCATGCGGATTTTGTCGCCGGTCATTCACTGGGAGAATATTCGGCCTTAGCGGCGGCTGGT
The DNA here is from genome assembly GCA_964435165.1 of uncultured Rickettsiales bacterium. Taxonomy (GTDB): domain Bacteria; phylum Pseudomonadota; class Alphaproteobacteria; order Rickettsiales; family RI-342; genus CAYSXY01. The sequence goes on along the minus strand of CAYSXY010000007.1, from coordinate 25,646 downwards.
GCCTTGTCGATTGCCGATAGCGCCCGTCTGCTGCAGCGCCGTGGCGATGCCATGCAGGAAGCCGTGCCGGTAGGAAAAGGCGCGATGGCGGCATTGCTTGGATTAGACACGGACATTGTAAAGGAAATAGCCAAAGAAGCCTCAGATCTCGCGGTATGTGAATCTGCCAACGATAACGCACCCGGGCAGGTGGTGGTGAGCGGCGATGTCACTGCCATTACGAGAGCGACGGAAATTGCGAAAGAGCGGGGGGCACGCAAGGCGGTGATGTTATCGGTCAGCGCGCCTTTTCATTGCAGTTTAATGCAGCCTGCTGCCGATGTGATGGCCGAAGCGCTGGCAGAAGTGAAAATGAAAGCGCCGATTGTGCCTCTCATCACCAATGTTACGGCACAAGCGGAAAGCGATCCTGAACGTATTCGCAGCCTGCTGGTCGAGCAGGTAACAGGCATGGTGCGCTGGCGTGAGAGCATGCTCTTTGCCAAAGAGTCAGGGGTGCAGCAACTGGTGGAAGTGGGTGAGGGCAAAGTATTGAGCGGTCTTGCGCGCCGGATTGACCGTGATCTGTCTACGATGGCGATTGATAATCCGCAGGCGCTGGATGCGCTGGCGGCGAACCTGACAGCATAGCAGGGGGATGGCAATGTTCGATTTACGCGATAAAACGGCGCTGGTCACAGGTGCCACTGGAGGGATCGGCGAGGAAATTGCCAGGGCGTTCGCCCATGCAGGCGCGCGGGTGGCCATCACCGGACGTCGCGAGGAAAAGCTGGCCACATTAGCGGCCAGCTTGCCGCATGAGCCGGTGGTCATCGCGGCAGATCTAAGTCGTGCTGACGAAGTGACGCGCCTGGCGGAGGAAGCGTACACGGCGCTGGGTGGTGTGCATATTCTGGTGTGTAATGCGGGAATCACGCGTGATAATCTCGCCATGCGCATGAAAGATGAGGAATGGCAGGAGGTGATCGACGTCAACCTTTCCTCTGTCTTCAAGCTCATTCGCGCCCATCTGCGCGGCATGATGAAGCGCCGTGCGGGTAGAATTATTGCGATTTCGTCTGTTGTTGGCGCCATGGGCAATATGGGGCAAAGCAACTATGCTGCGGCCAAAGCCGGTATGGAAGGAATGACAAAATCGCTCGCGCAGGAAGTGGCGTCGCGTGGTATCACGGTCAATTGCATTGCCCCGGGTTTTATTCGCACACCGATGACCGATGCGCTGAGTGACGATCAGCAGGCGCGCATTACGGATAATATTCCGACACAGAGTTTCGGTCTGCCCGAAGATATTGCCGCAGGCGCGGTTTATCTGGCGTCAGACGAGGCACGATATATCACCGGCCAGACGCTGCATATCAATGGCGGGTTGTTGATGCCGTGACGCATGTGGGGCATCATCGTGACATTTTCATAGCGTCAGGCATGAAGCTGTGTTAACAGATGCCAGTGAAAACGCTTGTGCTTTAGCACAAGCTATGCATAAAGGCATTCCGATTAGCGCATCCGCGCCACTACTTTCGTAACCAGTATATAAGGGGACCTGCCATGAGTGATACCGAATCCCGTGTGAAAAAGATTGTCGTCGAGCATCTCGGTGTGGATGAGGGAAAAGTCAGCGCTGAATCGAGCTTCATCGATGATTTGGGGGCTGATAGTCTTGATACGGTAGAGTTGGTGATGGCATTTGAGGAAGAGTTCGGCTGTGAAATTCCCGATGAGGCTGCTGAGAAAATTCAAACAGTCGGCGACGCCGTGAAGTATATCGACGAAAATAGCTAATGGCTTGCAGGCTGACGCCTGAGCCATAGTGACGCTGCATGAATCCGCCAATCATATAGCAGAAAGATAGACCAATGCGCCGTGTTGTCGTTACAGGGTTGGGAATGCTTACCCCGCTAGGATGCGGTGTCGATGTGAACTGGACACGCCTAACGTCTGGTGAGTCTGGCATAAAGCGTATCGATGCGTTCGACACGTCGGAGCTGCCGGTTCATATTGCCGGGATGATTCCAACCAGTGGTGAGGGTGCTTATCTGCCGGATGAGTGGGTGGAGCCGAAAGAGCGCAAGCGCATGGATATGTTCATCGCTTATGCGATTGCCGCCGCCATGCAGGCCATTGACGATGCGGGCTGGACGCCTCAGGATGAGGAAGGACAAATTCGTACCGGCGTGCTGATTGGCTCCGGCATTGGCGGGCTCCAAACCATTGAAAGCACCTCGCTCTTAATGCGTGATAAGGGAAGTCGGCGCATAAGCCCGTTTTTTATCCCGGCATCGCTGATTAATCTTTGTTCAGGCTATGTGTCGATTAAATATGGCTTTCGTGGGCCGAACCACTCGGTCGTCACCGCCTGTTCGACGGGGGCCCATGCCATTGGCGATGCTGCGCGTCTGATCATGTGGGGTGATGCCGATGTGATGATCGCCGGTGGTGCTGAAGCGGCTGTCTCACCTTTAGGCATGGCAGGGTTTGCCGCGGCCCGGGCATTATCCTCGAACTATAATGATACGCCGGAAAAAGCATCCCGCCCGTGGGATAAGGGCCGCGATGGCTTTGTCATGGGCGAAGGCGCCGGTATTGTGGTGCTGGAAGAATACGAACATGCCAAAAAGCGCGGCGCAACCATCTATGGTGAATTTGTTGGCTATGGCCTGTCTGGCGATGCCTACCATATTACTTCTCCCTCGCCCGAAGGAGATGGCGCGTATCGTGCCATGCAGATGGCGGTGAAACGCTCCGGACTCGCGTTGGATGAAATCGACTATATCAATGCGCATGGCACATCGACGCCAAAGGGAGATGAAATTGAACTGATGGCGGTCAAGCGTCTGTTTGGCGATGCTGCGGGCGGCCTGTCTATGTCATCGACTAAATCATCGGTCGGGCATTTGCTGGGGGCTGCTGGGGCGATTGAAGTGATTTACAGCCTCCTGGCATTGCGTGATCAACTAGCCCCACCAACCCTGAATCTGGATGATCCGTCGGATGAATGCAAAGGGCTGGACCTGGTGCCTCATCAGGCGAAAGAACGGTCGATTAACGCTGTATTGTCTAACTCATTCGGATTTGGCGGCACCAATGCCTCGGTTGTTCTCAAGGCGGTGTAACAGGTCAGCGTGACCTTAGAAGAATCACAAGATGCTCGCAGGTTGGCCGCCGATAGGAGGCGAAGTCAGCCTCGCCTTTTTTCAATGCGTCGGCTCTTTATCCTGTTGCTGCTGATGAGCATAGTGCTGCTGGCTTCGGCAGGCATCGTCGTCAGCAATTATTATCGTGCTCCCGGCCCGCTTGACTCTGACAAAGTGGTAATTATCCCGAGCAATACGGGTATTCAGGCCATGAGCCGGTTGTTGGCAGAAGAAGGTGTCGTTGATCACCCATTCCTATTCAGTCTCCTGGCTCGCTGGTGGGCCATGAACCATACGTTGAAGGCGGGCGAATATTTATTCACTACGCAAAGTTCACCCCGTGATATTTTGCAGGAACTGGAACGCGGCAAAAGCATTATTCGTAAAGTCACGCTGCCGGAGGGCTTTACCGTTAAGCAGTTATTCGCCTTGCTAGAGGAAGCCGAGGGAATGGAAGGAGAGGTGCCGGAGACAGTGCGAGAGGGCAGTGTGATGCCGGATACGTACCATTATCATTTCGGTGATTCGGTAGAGTCCGTGGTTGAGCGAATGCAACGGGCGATGCGGCTTTATATCAATGAACAGTGGGAACAGCGGGCAGATAACCTGCCGCTGAACACACCGGAAGAAGCCATTATACTCGCCTCCATTGTCGAAAAAGAAACCGGGGTGCATGATGAACGCGCGCGCATTGCCGGGGTATTTGTCAATCGCCTGCGCCGGGGCATGAGGTTGCAGTCTGATCCGACAATCATTTACGCGCTGACAGATGGTACCTACGCGCTGGAACGCCGGTTGCTCCGCAAAGATTGGGAGCTGGATTCACCCTATAATACCTACCGTATTGATGGGCTGCCTCCAGGGCCGATCAGCAATCCTGGGCGTGAAGCCATTGATGCGGTGCTGCACCCGCAGTCAACAAAGGAGTTATTCTTCGTCGCGGATGGGGATGGCGGCCATTTATTTGCCACCACGCTGAAACAGCATAATCGCAATGTCGCTCGGCTGCAGCGTATCCGACGTAAAGCGCGAAGCCAGCGCTAGCGCAATATAAATATGCTCTAGAGTATAATTACTGTTAGACATGCTGTGACCTGACGCATGGATAATGAGGAACGTAAAAGAGGCTTATCCTAACGCCAATGCCCATTCACGCATATGTCAATGGCAGGGCAACGCTCCCGGAGTTGTGTCAGCAATGTGGTGGGCGGGTGCTGAACGCATCGGCCAGGGACCATATGTTGCTGGCCATCCGTGGTCGTGACCATGATCCGGCTATGTTTTCGCTCCATCTGAACAATCACCGACTGAATACGTTCAATAGGCAATTGCATATTCAGTTCCGGCGCATGGCGCACATACCAACAGAGAGTATGATCATCAAGCACCAGCTCCCAGCGCAGGTTAAGTATGACCAGAGCCGCGATGCCAAGGGTAATGACCAGCATCACTATTCCCGCCACCATCGCAGCATCGCTGAAGGGGTGGTGCGATAAGCCATACCAGCCCAGCGCGATGCTGATCAGGGCCCCTGCCACCATAGCGACAATGCTTAACAGGCTTCGCGTTTGATACGATTGTCGATAGGGGCCAAGCATGCGATAAGAATAGGCCTATGCCTATAGTCAAGAGGTTGATTTGTCTGCCTTTGCGGAATGTTCCGCCGCTGTCAGGCAGTTGCGAAGCAGGCAGGCAATCGTCATGGGGCCCACGCCACCGGGCACCGGAGTGATCGCTCCGGCGACACTCACCGCTTCGTCAAATGCAACGTCTCCGACCAATTGTGATTCACCCTGCGTACTTACGCGGTTGATGCCGACATCAATAACTGTGGCCTCCGGCTTAATCCAATCTCCTTTTATCATGGCGGGCCGCCCGACGGCAGCGACCAGAATGTCGGCAGAGCGACACATAGCGGGCAGATCACGGGTGCGGGAATGCGCGATCGTCACTGTACAATTCTCCTGCAAAAGCAATTGCGCCATGGGTTTGCCAACAATATTTGAGCGGCCAACGACGACAGCGTGTAGTCCCGCCACATCATCATGCACGGATTGGATCAACTGCATGCAGCCTAAAGGGGTACATGGAACAAATCCCGGCTGTCCTGTCATCAGTCTGCCAGCATTGATCACATGAAAACCATCGACATCTTTATTCGGATCGATGGTGTTAATCACCTTATCGGCATTGATATGAACGGGGAGGGGAAGCTGGACTAAAATACCGTGGATTGCCGGATCTTCATTTTGCTGCTGCACCAATGCAAGCAATTCTGCCTCTGAGGTATCGGCCGGTAAGGTGAGGTGACGTGAAAGCATCCCGGCTGCCTCGGTCTGACGGACTTTATTGCGCACATAGACCTGGCTTGCTGCATCTTCACCCACGAGAATAACCGCAAGTCCCGGAGTGATATTCTGCGTTTCTTTTAAGGCGGCGACAGCTTTAGCAATGTCATCCCGCAAGTCAGCGGCAATGGCTTTGCCATCAATGATATGTGCCTGTCGTTGTTCCTTACCGGATATCACCTGCATGATCATGCCGCTCCGAATCGTTGTTGAAAAGCCTCATCCACCCGTTCAATCTGCTCTGTTAGCTGTGCCAATGCATCCGTGTTCGGCAACTGACTTTCCTGCTGTTTGCAGATGTCTGACAAGGGCGTGGCGCCAATATTCGCCGCTGCCCCTTTGAGTTCATGGCAGGCGCTGCGCCAACCCGCATCGTCCTGGGTTGTCACCGCCTGTGCCATACGCGCCTGGCAGCCTTGGGCTGTTTCCATGAATAATTGGTGTAAGGTGGTCTCCAGTGCCTGATCACCGCCGCTGATGGCGCCTAATCGCTCTGTATCAAGAATCGTCATACTATACAGCCTTTCGTTGTGGTTGCTTCGTATCAAGCGCATAGTATTCTTGCATAAATGGATCATATGTCACGAAATGATTTTGAATCACTTCGGCCCTAGGTTGTGTGGGTGTGAGCGAAAGCAAGGCATCGTTGATGCGATCCGCATGCTGATAGAGCGGATAGGGCAGGATATGTCCCCAGTCGAGACGGCGGATGCGCTCGGCAATGGCACCAATGTCAAAACAGACCGGATACAGCCCGGCTTTGATTGCCTCGGAAAAAGTATAGCAATAGGTCTCCGGCCAGACGCCCGGAAAAAACGCCAGATGATACTGACCGTTACGAATCATATCCGGCAACAGGTCCGGCTCATAACGTCCGCTGATGACGACATGTGGTAGCGGACGAAGCAGCCAGTCAATATCTGTATGGCCAAGGATATTAAATTCGATGGCCAGCCCTCGTTTTTTCGCATCGCGGGCACAATTGGCCAGCACCATCGACCCTTTGCCGGGTGAAATTGCACCAATAATAGCCACGCGAAGTGGTTCATCTTCCTGACGCGGAATCACGGCTGGAATGTCCTTGGGGGCACGGTCAAAATGTGACCGCCACTGGATGTTGGCTTTGGGAAAGTAACGTGTGAGTCGCTCACCCGCATCCGGGTTCGGCACAAAAAGAAACCGGGCGTTTTCTGCTAATTCGCGATAGCGCTCGCGCCAGAGGGCAACATCAATATCCTTGCCGACCGGAGAGCCATAAGTGTTGATGCAGACCGTGCAGCGCTCAACGGCAGGCTCACCACAATAGCCGCGCACAGCTTCGTCAAACAACCCATAACGCGGGCAGATTGGAAAATAATCATGAGCGGTGAAATCATACTCCAGGCCGAGTTCTTGCGTGAGGGCCGGGAGGTGAAACAGGAGCGTATCCGGCAGATCAATGCCGTGATGCAGATGAATATGTTGAATATTCAACGCCGGCAGCAACTGGCGGAGTTCTGCTTCACACTCTGCCATGGTAAGCAGCAAGGTTTCGCTGGGTTGCGGCGAGCAGGCTGACTCAATGCGCAGCATACCGTCGCGATAAGTGCGCAGCACGTATGCTTTCCAGCCTGACTCATCAACGGCAGCAGCCAGTTGCTGAATATGCGCCTCGGTGCCGCCGCCCTGATCATGGGTGATCATGAGGATGGCAGGCCGTGCCTCGCGTGTGAGTGTCTCTAGCACCGCGCTGCGTTGGCCAATAGCTGGAATGGATGCAGGCGGTCCTTCGCCGCTCGCAAGCCTGTCCTGATGGGCGCGCCATTGCTGATAAGCCAGCGTATCGCTGAGGAATAGCCGACCATGACGAAATGCGATATTACGAATTGCCGTGCGTTGTTCAAAACTAAGCGGCAAGCGCCGATAGGCAGCAGAAAGCGCCCCAAGTAATCGGTGACGCAGCCAGCTCGGCAACATCAGCAGGCGGTAGCGCCACCAGTCGAGGCGGGAAATGCTCATGGCATTATTTTGCTCCAGATGCGCCAGCGCGCCGGTAGCAAAACTGCACGGCACCGAACAGTGTGCGAATCGAAGAAGTCACCATTTTCTTTTGCCAGTGTCTCATGCGCTGCGTGCGCCCTAAAAACCCTTCCAACCGCTGTTCGGTTTCTTCCATAAACCGTCCAAAGGTCATGTTTTCGTCACCATCGCTGTAACGCTCACGCTCATAATGCCCTTCTCGTTTCAGCCACTCGATAAAGGGAGGCAGAGACTCATTGGGAGAGGTAAGTGCGTAGGGGTTAGGGTATGCATCCTGCAAGTCACGACGCTGACGCATCAGCCAGCGATGATAGGGACGAATGGCGTCGCCATTCTCATAATGACCATAAGCCCAGACGTATGTCGTGCTGCCTTGCCCGGCATCCTGACATGCCTGCTCATACCAGTCACTGAGTCGAAGTGCGGCGGGCATTTCTTTACCATATTTATCGCGCATCAAAGAATGGGCGCCACTATCGTAACCGGAAAAATGATGGAAACAGAGCGGCACATTATTGACCGTAAAGCCATCGGCAGACGAGCCTTCTATTCGCCTCGCACTGTAATTCCATGTACAGACATTGTATTGCGGCTCTTTAAGAATATGGATGTCATCGAAAAAAAGCGGTGCGGCGTCCATCCATTTTTGATCGGTAAAAATACCATTCGGTATGTCGTCGTAACAAAACGCATAGCAGCGGTCAGCCCACCAATGCGCCAAGGCTTTACCTTGTTCGGTATGCCTGACGCCGATAAAGCCGAGATTATAGAGTCCATGTTTATGGAAACAGAGTTCATTATCGATGACCGCATCGCGTGTCTTCTCTGCGACATAATTATGTGGTGTCAATACGGCATCATGAGACGCCAGGGTGTGGCTCAGGGCGTCGATGTCGGAAAATAGAGCAATGTCGGGATCGAAATAAAAAACCTGTTCAGAGGATTCAAGTAATTTCAGGAGTGCAAACGGTTTAACGGCGGTGCAGGCTTCGACCACACTGTGGCGAAACAACCAGTTTTGCCAGTTGGGAATACCGAGTTGCTCGACCAGCAATACGTCGTCAAAGGGTTCATTGGCGAGGAAGCTCTCGCGCGATTGCCCGTCTGGTAGCGTATCGACCAATACGAGCACCATATGCACGTTCGGCGCATGTTGCTTGATGCTATGCGCCAGCACCCTGGCCTTCGGCAGATAATTCGCAGCAATGCTGGTATAGGCAGTAATCGCGGGCATAAACGTTAATCTTTAGTCACACTGATATTCGTAGGCGCGGTTGTAGCTACTTCCGGGGCTAATCGCAAGGCTTTCGCCGCTTTATAGGCCGGGGAGTGCTGCAGCCGTTCCAGTTTTTGCTCGAGTAGTATCTTGGCATCGCGGTAGCTGTCGCGTTCTGCCGACATCGCCTGCAGCCTGTGTTCGCAAAGAACATATTTTTCTTTTAACGTATCTCGTTGTCTTGTCATATCGGCGACCGCATGTCCAGCATCGGCCAGAGCCTGCTCATGCTGACGTTGCCCTTGCTGCAGTGTGCGGTAACGGTGGCTGCCCGCGCCCATCACTGTTTGCCACTCCAGCCGAATACGATCCCAATGCTCTGTGTGCCATTCGCCGCGACGCCAGGCATCATCGAGCAGTGCATAGCAATCGCGTACCCAGCCATGTAAGGGAGACGTTCCCTCAATTGCTTGCTCAGGGTGGTGATGGCGAAGATCCGGGCTGAGAAATTGCTCAATATCAGTGGCAGCGTGATCAGGCGCTACCGGCCAGTCGAGCTTCAACCGGCTGCCGAGTTGGGTCATCTCTGTGCGCCAGTCAGCAAGTAATGCCGGGTAGCTGCATACGGCACGTATATGATCACGTGCATGATATTCGGCCATTAAGGTGTAATGAAGCCAGAGCGCCAGCGCTTCATCCTGCGGCATGGCATCGCGCGTTGCCAGCGAAGCGGCGACCTCCAGCGGGTGACGCATGGGCAGCACGCATATCGGCGTTACCTGATGTGCCGCCAGCACAGGCTTCCATAGCGGATAGCACAGGCTGAGGCGCGGGTCTTTCACAGCCCAGAGCGGGCAATCAGCAAAATGAGTGGTGAGAATACTCTCCAGCAGTTTCGTGATATCGTCGACCAAACGGGTAGGCAGATGAGCAATGTCCAGCGGGTGGATATCATCCCAATGGCTGCCGCTTTCAAGCAGCAACGCTTCGTGCAGCATCACGATTTCCTGCTGTTCCCAAAAGCCGCGTTCATTATCCTCGCCAGCCGGAATCAACTGTGTGCTGAGTTCTGCCCCTAACAGATTGACCACACGCGTTAGTGCGGAGGTGCCGCTGCGGTGCATCCCGATGATGAGCAAGGCGGTGGATGAGGTAAGCGACGTGGTCATCACAAGGCTCGTTTATTCTGCATCTTGCAAATGGGTAATCAGCGGCGTCAGCTCAGCAATCACCTCGCGATAGACATCGCGCTTAAAAGGCACGATCAATGATGGTAATTCCTCGACACTGACCCATTTCCATTCGGAAAATTCCGGATGATGCGTGTCGATGTTGATATCTTCATCCTCGCCGGTAAAGCGCATTAGAAACCATTTTTGCTGCTGCCCGCGATACTGTCCTCCCCATAATTTCGGCACCAGATGAGCAGGGAGATCATAATAATACCAGTCACGACTTTCGGCGATGATCTCGGCATTGGCCGTGCCGATTTCTTCCTCTAATTCGCGCTTTGCGGCAAGACGCGCATCCTCTCCGTCATCAATGCCCCCCTGCGGCATTTGCCAGGCTTCTGAGCGCATATCGATACGCTTGGCGACGAAAATCAGCCCGTCGCGGTTGAACAGCATCATCCCGGCGCATGGCCGGTAGGGGAGGTGGTCAAATGTCGTCACAATATAATGCTACAATAGGCTCAATGGTTTTTACGCGGTATCTTGTTGCCATCATGGATTTATCCTATCCATAGATGACTATAGGCTTGGCAGGCGCGCCATGCAACGATTGTGGTTCGTAAGCCTCCATAGATCGAATCGGGAATGAGTGAGTGACAAACAAAACGAAACACGGATCACCATCATCTGGCGCAGCGTTGATTGCTGATTATGTGACACGCCTGCCGGAGCGCCCTGGTGTTTATCGAATGGCCGATAAAGAAGGGGCGGTGCTTTATGTGGGCAAGGCACGCAGCCTGAAAAAGCGCGTGGCGAATTATACCCATCTTTCCCGCCTGCCCTACCGGCTACAGCATATGGTGAGCCTGACTCATGGTATGGAATTTGTCACGACGGATACGGAAGCCGAGGCTCTGCTGCTTGAGGCGGATTTTATCAAACAATACCAGCCGCGCTTCAATATCCTGCTTCGTGATGACAAATCCTACCCCTACATCAAGCTATCGGCAGAGCATGATTATCCCCGCATCAGTAAATATCGCGGTCAAAAAAAAGCAAATGCCGAATATTATGGGCCGTTTGCATCCGTACAGGCAGTACGTGAAGCGCTGACCACGCTGCAGAGAATATTTCTGCTGCGTCCTTGTTCGGATCGTATGTTTGAGTCACGCACGCGGCCCTGTTTGCAATATCAGATTAAACGCTGTAGCGCGCCATGTGTTGGTCTGATCAGTTCAAAAGACTATGCGGCGCAGGTGGCGCTGGCACGGGAATTTCTCTCCGGCAAAACGGCAGAGGTGCAACAGACTTTGTCCGATCAGATGGATACGGCCAGTCGTGAGATGCGTTATGAAGAGGCAGCCCATCTGCGTGATCGTATCCATGCTCTCAGCCGCATTCAGAGTATGCAGCGCGTTTCATTGCACTCGGTGGCCGATGCGGATGTGATAGGCATGCAGCGCGATGGAGGAGAATGCTGTATTCAAATATTCTTTATGCGCGGCGGCCAGCATTATGGCAATCGTAGCTTCTTTCCCGCGCATGCCGGTGAGGCGAATGACGACGAGATTATGGCGGCCTTTATCAGTCAGTTCTACGTCACACATCCGGTGCCCCGCCATCTTTTGCTCAGCCATACCGCGGATGGCGAGGCTGAATTATCGGAAATTCTGTCGCAAAAGGCCGGACACAAAGTGCAGCTAATGGTGCCAAAGCGTGGTGACAAGCAACGTGCAGTGCAATTTGCTGTGAGCAATGCAAGCGAGGCGTTGAAACGCCGTCTGGCGGAATCGGCATCGGTTCGTACGCATCTGGAAGCGCTGCAGCGATTATTTGATCTCGACGACATACCGCGCCGCATTGAGGTTTATGATAACAGCCATATCATGGGCACGCATGCAGTGGGCGCTATGGTGGTGAGCGGTACAGAAGGCCTCATGCCCTCTTATTACCGCAAATATAATATCGACATATCCGGGCCTGTGAAGCAAGGCCATGTCAGTGGCGGGGATGATTATGACATGATGCGGCAGGTCATGCGCCGCCGCTTTAAGACCGGATGGGATGCACAGGCTGAACATATTCCTGACTTGCTGCTGATTGACGGAGGGAAGGGACAGCTATCTACCGTCTGCGATGTTCTGGCTGAGCGACAGATCGAGTTGCCGGTCGTTGCGATTTCAAAAGGGCCGGATCGCCATGCCGGGCGTGAACAATTTCATCTGCCGGGGCAACAGCCTTTTTCTCTGCCGCCAGGTGATGCCACATTGCATTTCCTTCAGCGCTTGAGAGATGAGGCGCATCGCTTTGCCATTGGGAGTCACCGTAAGCGTCGCGCATCAGCATTGGTCAAATCAGCACTGGACGATATACCGGGCATTGGCCCGAAACGTAAAAAAGCACTGCTTCATCATTTTGGCTCGGCGCGAGGAGTGGAAGAAGCAACCAAGGCAGATTTATTGGCCATAGATGGAATCAGTCAGCACATGGCGGAGGTAATCTATGGTTATTTCCATCCGGATGTCTGATTCTCTCACAATACAGGCTTTCCCAAAGCCGTTCTCACCGTTAAGATAGGTAAAAAACGGAAGGATATTCATGCAGCGGCATGTGCCCAATTTTCTCACCCTGTTTCGCATCGCCGTGATTCCAGCGCTGATCGCAGCGTGGTTTGTGCCGTCGCCCTGGCAGGCACTGCTATTACTCATTTTATTTATACTGGCGGCACTAACAGATTTTTTTGATGGTTGGCTGGCGAGGCGTTGGCAGGTGGAATCAAAAATGGGGGCCTATCTTGACCCGGTGGCCGATAAGCTTCTGGTGGCGGCAATTCTGGTCTTATTGGTGGCGGATGGCCGGGCTCATGTGCTGCCCGTGATTGTGATCATTAGTCGCGAATTGTTAATTGCCGGACTGCGCGAATGCCTTGCCGGGCAGATGGTGGAATTACCGGTCACAACCCTGGCGAAATGGAAAACGGCAGCGCAGCTGATGGCTCTGTTTCTGCTGTTACTCGCTCCTGTCATGGGGAGCGTTGAGATCTCGCTTGCGGGAACGTATCTCCTGTGGGCAGCGGCGTTACTGGCTGCCGTGACAGGCTATCACTATACGAAAGCGAGTCTGCGTTACTTAACGTAAGCCCTATCAACTACGTATCAACGCTTCGTAATCATCCATCATCGCCTTGCACACATCACCGACGACAAACTGATAATCATCAATGCCGGAGACGGGTTTGACTTCAGCCGCCGTGCCGGTAAGGAATATCTCCTGGGTCTTTGCCAGCTCTTCAGGTTGAATATGGCGCTCGACAACGCGAATGCCACGCTTCTTCGCCAGATCAATCACGGTGCGACGCGTAATGCCATCCAAAAAGCAATCCGGCGTCGGGGTATGAATTTCACCATCCTGGACCAGAAAAATATTAGCACCGGTCGCTTCGGCAATATAACCGCGCCAGTCCAGCATCAGCGCATCGTTAAAACCTTCGCGCTCTGCCTCATGTTTGGCCATAGTGCAGATCATATAAAGCCCGGCCGCCTTGCTGGCTGAAGGTGCCGTCTCCGGCGACGGACGCTTCCACTTCGATGTTTTAAGCTTAAGGCCTTTTTCCTTCATCTCGCGTGAGAAATAATGGGGCCACTGCCATGCCGCAATCGCGACATGAATGGTGTTGTGCTGTGCAGAAATCGCCATCATCTCGCTGCCACTCCAGGCGACAGGGCGAATGTAGCACTCTTCCAGATTATTAGCTGCCATGACGTCGAGCGTTGCCTGATTCAATTCGTCAACCGAATAAGGAATCGTAAAATCGAGCAGTTCGGCAGAGCGGTGCAGGCGTTCGTTATGTTCCTGCATTTTGAACACCTTGCCGCTATAGGCGCGCACGCCTTCAAATACTGAGCGGCCATAATGCAGCCCATGGGAGAGGATATGTAACGTGGCGTCTCGCCAGGGCACCATCTTGCCATTCACCCAGATGACGCCATCGCGATCGTCGAACGGTATGATATCAGCCATAATCCTCTCATCAAAAAATTGTGATAAAGAAATCTGGCTAGCACCGCGACGTCATGCCGTCAAGCGGGCAGCGGCTTAGAGAGTATCTAGCGAAGCATCAGGGCAGAGAGTTGGCGACCATAACCTGGCTCACCGCGATGTGTTGTGCGGCGGTAGCTGAAGAATTGTTGTTCATCGCGATAGGTATCCTCTGGCATCAGATCGGTCGAGGTGAGTCCTGACCGGATAAGCTGGCGGTGAATAAAGCCTTTCAGATCAAACTGCCATTTATCGTTAGTGTTGCCGTTGGCGAAAAAAGAGTCATAGGACAAATCCTCTCTGCAGAAACGTTGGCGAAAACTGTCATCTACCTCGTAAGAGGCTTGCGCGATACAAGGCCCAAGCACGGCATGTATGGCTGGCCGCGACGCACCAAGGGCGCACATCGCAGAGACAGTATTCTCAATAATGCCGCCAAGTGCACCTTTCCATCCGGCATGGGCTGCACCAATGATTTTAGCGTCAGGGTCAGCAAAGAGCACCGGGCCACAATCCGCCGTTAATATCCCAAGCATCATCCCAGGCTGATCGGTCACCAGCGCATCACCGTCGGCAAATTGGACAGAGGCACGTTGCGTCAGGCTCGTCACAGAATGCACCTTGGCGGAATGAATTTGCGATAAGGTGATGAGTGCTGACGTATCTTTCAGTCCAAAAGCGCTGGCAGCGCGACGACGGTTCTCGGCGATGGCCTCGGCGGCATCGTTTGATCCCGGGCCACAATTGAGGCTTGCATAGATGCCTGTGCTGACGCCTCCTTCACGGGTGAAGAAGCCGTGGCGCAACACAGGGTGATCGAGAAGAGGGTGAGTCAGCATGGAGGCACCATACGTAACCGGCACGTGAGTGTCACCTTCTTTCAAAACCGGCGGGTGGTGGCAGGGAAGAAGAGGAGATGGCCATGACCTGAAAAAGCTGCCCCATTTCTTCCGGGGCGATCAACCGGTGTGTACTGGCGCGCAATAATTGTTTTTGGCGCGGTGTTGCCATCTCGCAAAGCTGCTCCGTCCGTTCCCTGATGCCAAGACGCTGGAGAAAGACGGACTGGCTGATGGGGCCATGGATGGCGGCACCGTGCAAAGACGCTGTGTCTGCTAATCGAGCAAAATCAACATGGGCGGTCAGGTCGCATAAACCTGGCTGTTCCAGCGCGTCGCAGGGCTGATGCCGACGCACAGCCTGCAAGCTTTCGCCCCAGCCATGATTGCCATAGCCATAATCAATGCATAATGCGTAGAAGGGATGGCTGGCAGCATGGAGAGCACAATGCTGCATCAACGCATGTGCTTCCGGGCAATATTCAACGACGTCTCCTATCGTTGCCTCTGGCAGGCGAAAGGGCGGCGTTGCTGCACGACCGGCAACAAAGCAGAAATCCTGTGCATCTTCGGCCAGATCCACGCAGCGCTCACACCAGCCCTGCTCGGTCAGAACATATTGCCGGATTGGTAGCGCATCGAGATATTCATTGGCGAGCATGATGGTCGGCAGCGGCGAAAGCGGCATGGGTGAGGACTGCCAGTTAAGCGTTATATCATAGGATGAAAGCGCCTCTTTCTGCTGCATGCGAAGCAATGGGCTGACCTCAACCAGACAGAGTTGCATTGTCTGAAGGCAATCAGGGCAGAGGCGCTGCATGGCCCGCAGCGCGTCACGCATTAAGAGCCCGCGCCCCGGCCCACATTCCATGAATTGCCATGCATTCGGTTGCCCCATCTGCTGCCATTGAAGCAGCGCCCAGACGCCTAGTAATTCGCCAAAGAGTGATGTTATTTCTGGCGCGGTAATAAAGTCTCCGTCTGTACCAAACGGTTGTTGCGCCGTGTAATAGCCATATGTCGGATGCGTCAGACAATGCTGCATGTAATCATGAACAGGCATAGGGCCGTGCCTGTGAATATGCTCGGCAATAAGCGCCATCAGCGGTGAAGCGCTGTCCGTATTGGTCGAGTCAGGCACTGCCATCAAACAGGCGATTCCAGGCGTTGTGACAAGGCGCGGCGTATGACATAGAGCCCTAGCAATAGCATCGGAATGCTCAGTAATTGCCCCATGGTCAGCCCGGCAACCAGCAATCCCAGATGAGCATCCGGCTGGCGGAAATATTCACCCACCATGCGGGCGATGGCATAACCGCTGAGAAATAACCCGCCAATCAGCCCCGGATAGCGACGCCCTCCCAGGCGGCAGGCAATCCACAGCAGCAGAAGCAGCAACAGCCCCTCGCCAAATGCCTGATAAAGCTGACTCGGATGACGGGGTTCCGGCCCGCCATGCGGGAAGACCATGGCCCATGGCACATCGCTGACGCGACCATAGAGCTCACCATTGATGAAATTGGCAAGACGGCCCAGCCCCAGACCAATAGGTGCGACCAAGGCAACCAAATCCATGACCGGCAAAAACGGAATCGGCGGTCTTCGCCATTGCAGGCGCGGAATAGAAAGCACGACAAGATTCAGAAGAGGCTTCTCGGCTGTTTGAATGCGGCAAAAGGCAAAGACGCCAGCGATGCTCCCAATCATACCGCCATGGAAGGACATGCCGCCTTGCCATAATTGAAAGATTTCTAAAGGATGATGAGCAAAATAGAGCGGGTGATAAAATAATACATAGCCCAGTCGCCCTCCAAGCACGACGCCAATGACAACCCAGATCAGCAAGTCATCAAGCGCCTGCTTCGGAAACAATTGGGGCGGGTGGGCTAATTGCCGACGAATGAGCCACCAGCCGAGGACAAAGCCCACAATATATGCCAGCGAGTACCAGCGGATGGCAACAGGGCCAAACGAGACCAGCACCGGGTCAATGGCAGGAAAGGGAATCGCTAACAATGACATTTCGTATCCGAGGGCATATTCAAGAGCATCTGCTGCGAGGTAATGTCGTCACATTCTCCATCTCGTGGCGACACTATCTCGGGTGGCAAAGCGGTGGAATAATGGTACAACCATTTGGTCATCTTATGCGATATATAGTCGCTCCAATTTAGAATTCCCCATACAGCGAAAATAGGAGTTTGATGAGCACCGGAATGATTGTAGCTAAATCTACATGACATGAGGAGCACAAGCAAATCTGCTATTTGCAGCAATGGGTAGTTTTTAAGTGGTATGACTATACAATAGGATGACGGTAGATACCAGCAAGGGAGTGGCGAATGAATCAGAACTTCATGGATGATATGATGAAGATGATGGGCGGGGTGATGCATAATGCCAGCGCTGTCCGCGATGAAATGGAACGCATGATCCAGGGCCAGGTGCAGTATTTTCTGCAAAAAATGGATGTGGTGACCCGGGAGGAGCATGAAGCGCTCAAAGATGTGGTGCAGGCATTATCGCAGCGCATCGAAGCGCTGGAAGCTGCTGCCAAGCCAAAAGCGACAAAAACAGCCAAATCATCAGCAAAGAAAACGACATAGTGTGCCAAATAGGTATTATTTTTCATGATTTTACTTGTTGTCTGGCAAAATATCACCTAAGTGCTTGCATGAAAGCAACGTAAGCTTGTCGTGTGACGACAAGACAAAAACAACAAAGCGGAGCAGCAATGACGCACGTCGATGCCAACATCACATCACAGAGCCATCATCCGATTGATGCGGTGGAGCAGGCGTTATTTTCGCGTGAGTGGCCGCATGAGCGCATTGCCGATGATGAAATTGTTGCCGAAATCAACACACATTGGTGTGATGTACGCTTATGGTGCAGTTGGCGGCCGGAAGTCGGCGCGCTGCTTTTCTCCTTAAGCTTTGGAAGCAAGGTTCAAATGGCAGTAAGGCCGCGGCTTTACAACTTGTTGGCGCTGGTCAATCAGCGCATGTGGCTGGGCCATTTTGATTTATGCCACGAAGAAGGCTTTATCAGCTATCGCCATACCCTTCTGGCCGCGCAGGAAGGAATGGGCGCTGCTGTGCTGGATCAGTTTCTGGATGTTGCGTTTGAAGAATGTGAACGATTTTATCCCGCCTTTCAATCAGTGATGTGGGGGGGCAAAACGCCGGAAGAAGCACTCGAAATCGCAATGTTTGAAACACTTGGCGAAGCGTAAGCCAAGACCTATCGCTATCAGGCCGCACATGCGGCCCACTCCATTATTGAGGTGTAAGCCTTAGTGGCGTGTGAACGCACCCAACCTTTTGCAAGGAAATGAGTCTGAAGAGTTATCGTTAAGCCAGCGGTTGCGTGAGGCGCATAGTTATGTTTGCATGTGGGGCGCGATCTCAATCATCAGAGGGAAAAATGACACTCACGGGTAAACGATTATTATTGATCGGCTGCGGCCGGATGGGCGGTGCTCTCCTGCAAGGGTGGGAATCAAAGGCGCTCGGGCTCGGCGTGACGGTTGCTGATCCCAACCCGGCATTGAGTGATGAACAGCGACGCCGCGTTGACTGCTATGATCGTGTGGCGGTTATTCCAGAGGATTATCGGCCGGATATCGTGCTGTTTGCCGTGAAGCCGCAAATGGCGGAGGCAATTTTGGATGATTGTATCTCACGAGGCTGGAATGATGCTCTGTGGTGTTCGGTGGCCGCAGGCAAAAAGATTGATTTTTTTAGTGCCAGGTTAGGTGAGAACGCGCCCATTGTGCGCGTGATGCCCAATACCCCGGCACTGATCGGTTGTGGCATGGCTGGATTGGTGGCAGGCAAGCAGGTCTCCGATAATCAGCGCCAGCAGGTCACGGAGCTGATGGAAGCCGTGGGCAAAGCCGTGTGGCTGGAGCAAGAAACACAGCTCGATGCCTTCACCGCCCTGGCGGGTAGTGGTCCGGCCTATATTTTCCACATGATTGAAGCCATGACGGCGGCGGGCACGGCGCTGGGCTTGTCGGATGAAGTGGCCGCCTTATCTGCCATGCAGACAGTCTATGGCGCGGCTAAGCTAGCCCATGACAGTGACGATTCACCCACCACGCTTCGCGAGCAGGTGACCAGCCCCAATGGCACCACTCAAGCGGCACTTGATGTGCTGATGGATGCATCCGATGGCCTGCCTCCGCTCATGCTGCGTGCGTTAACGGCGGCCTCTGACCGGTCTCAGGAGCTGGGGTAGCCGAAAATCATCGCGCCATCATGCTTTACTAGCGGCGAGCTTTGAAAGCAGGGACAAAACTAATGCTTTACGAACCTCAGGCAGACGGGCTATGCAATAGGCTGATCCGGGGGCTTAGCTCAGTGGTTAGAGCAGGGCGCTCATAACGCCTTGGTCGGGGGTTCAAGTCCCTCAGCCCCTACCACACCCTATATATAACGATAAATTACATGGCAAAAATCGTTTGTATCTCTTGTGTAAAGTCTAAACGTAGCAGCCGCTCTAAAGCCAGCGATTTGTATACCAGCCCCTTATTCACGAAAATGCTGGAATACGCCAAAGCCCAATCACCCGATCATATCTTCATTCTATCCGCCGAACATGGACTGCTCGAACTGGATGATAAGATAGAGCCTTACGAAAAAACGCTGAACACCATGAGGAAAGCCGCGCGTCATATATGGGCGGAGAAGGTTTTAAACCAGCTTCGCACCAAGGTTGATCTACAATCCGATGAATTCATTTTCCTTGCGGGCAAGAGGTATCGGGAACTGCTGACGCCGCATATCAAGCGATTTAGTGTGCCGATGGAAAACCTCTCTTTCGGGCGGCAGCTTGCATGGCTTACGGAGCAAGCAGCATGAGTGAAGCCTGTCGGCTATTGCATGAAACATTTTCTACGATGCCAAGGTTACGGGCGGGGTATTCCGCCAACCAGATTCCAGCAAACGGCCTTTATATCGTTTTTGAAACGGGTGAGAGGGCGCACAATACCGATAGAATCGTCAGGGTAGGAACACATACGGGGCAAAACAACCTGCCTAAGCGTCTGGTCGAGCACCTTTATACGCCCAACAAAGACCGCAGTATATTCAGGAAGCATGTAGGTAGGTGTCTGCTTGCCACCGAACATGCCCTTTTCCTTGAACAATGGAACCTGGATAAAACCACTCGAAAAAGCCGCGAGAAAACAGCACTCGCAGTAGACACGGTCTTACTTGAGAAAACTGAACAAAAGGTGACCGATTATATCACAAAGCATTTCTCGTTATGTGTTATCCCGGTTGAGAACAAGCGCGACCGCCTCACCTTGGAAGCGGCGTTG
The DNA here is from genome assembly GCA_964435165.1 of uncultured Rickettsiales bacterium. GTDB lineage: Bacteria > Pseudomonadota > Alphaproteobacteria > Rickettsiales > RI-342 > CAYSXY01. Next base: position 5,557 of record CAYSXY010000007.1, on the reverse strand, counting down.
TTATGTACCATCGCATCATGCTCGGAATGCTCCCCCTCTAAAAATTGGCTGGGGTCGCATCATCAAAATCCTGTCATCAGAAATAGCGGACTTTGGAACATTCAACACCTTAGGGGCACGCCATTTTCCTGTATGGAAATTCGGAATATGCTCATGCAATTTGGCTGTCTGGAGAAAATCTCCGTTTAAACCCCTTCACCTTCCCATAGAGCGTTTTCCATAAAAACGGCTTCCGCATTTAATCACATAGCGCTCTTACGCCCTACAGCCATACTACACGAGGCACATGCGGTCACAGCGAAGCCTCTACCACCTCTTCACATTACATGCTGTAATCGTGCAAAAACCACACAGCCGCCACAAAACCTTCATGCTTTTCGCTTATGCCACAGTCGATTCATTTTTATACCGCAACGAACAATCACGGGGCTCGCTCCGTGGATGGATGCGTCGCGCCTTATTACGCCGGACGCAGACAGTAGCAAGCCCATCGATTGCACCGGGTGTGAAGACGCGCCATCACATTATCTCATATAGGTTCCGCCTAGGGTATGCTATAGCCGAACACAATGCGATAGCGAGGTAACTTGTGTGACGCCTGATCAATTCTCTATTCTCGGTATTATCCTGGCCATGCTGGTGCTGTTTATCTGGGGGCGCTGGCGCTATGATCTGGTGGCGATGCTCGGCCTGGCGGCGAGTGTGTTGCTGGGCGTAGTCGTGGCGGAAGATGCCTTTACCGGCTTTGGTCACCCGGCGACGATGACCGTGGCGCTGGTTTTGGTGGTCAGCCATGCCATGAGCAAAACGGGCGCCGTAGACGGACTTGCCAAACTGATTACCCCATTTACCGGCACCACCTTGACCCATGTAGCGGCATTGGGATTATTGGCGGCGGTGTTGTCCGCTTTTATGAATAATGTCGGTGCATTGGCCTTGTTGATGCCGCTTGCGATTATGACCGCTAAAAAAGCGGAGCGTGCCCCCGGCACGGTGTTGATGCCACTTGCCTTCGCCTCCATCCTTGGGGGGATGATGACGCTGATTGGCACGCCGCCGAACATTATTGTCTCTGCCTATCGTGCGGATGCGTTGGGGGCTGGGTATAGCATGTTTGACTTTTTTCCCGTCGGCAGTGTGGTGGTGATCGCGGGATTGATCTTTGTCTCCCTGATTGGCTGGCGCCTGGTTGTGCGGGGAGGTGATGCATCCGGTGATGCAGAGGAGAGCGGGTTTCAGATCGATAGCTATCTCTCCGAAATACGCCTGGAGAAAGGCTCCAAACCGATTGGTATGATCGTGCGCGATTTTGAAACCAAAGCGATGCAGGATGTCGATATGCAGGTGGTGGGATTGATTCGGCGTGGCAAACGTCGGCACTCGGTTCGGATGGAAGAGTTGAAAGCCGGCGATGTGCTGCTGATTGAAATTGCGCCGGAAGATATTGACACATTGGTAACAAAATTTGACGTGGCACTCGTCGCGGCTGATGGCAAAAAGCGTAATATCCTGGAGGATGGCACCGACCATATGTTGATGGAGGCCGTGGTCTCTCCGCGTTCGCCGATTGAAGGGCAGCCTGCACATTCACTCAAATTACGCGGTCGTTACGATGCAAATCTGCTGGCGACTTATCGTGAAGGGCGCCCCTACCGGCGTCAGTTAAAGCATTTTCGCTTTCGCATTGGCGATGTGTTGCTGCTCTATGGGCACAAAGACAATTTGCCCGAACTGGCATTGAACATCGGCTGCATGCCATTAGCAGAACGTGGGTTGGATCTGGGGCGACGACGCTTTGGGCTTCATGCACTGGCGATTTTTATCGCTGCGATCGGGGCGGCGGCCATTGGGCTTCTCACCATCCAGATTGCTTTGGCCGTCGCCGTACTCGGCCTGGCCTTGACCCGAATTGTGCCTGAACGGGAAATATATCATGGCATAGACTGGCCGGTCATCGTGTTGTTGGGCGCAATGCTGCCTGTTGGTGGGGCATTGGAGGCGACGGGAACGACTGAACTCATTGTCAGTGGCATCATGTCGGTTGCCGACTCGGTCTCTCCCGTGGTGATTCTGGCGGTGATTTTGATTGTTACCATGACCTTATCCGACGTACTGAATAATGCCGCCACGGTGATTCTGATGGCGCCGATCAGCCTGGGAGTTGCCCAGCAGCTTGGCGTCAATCCGGATGCATTCCTGATGGCGGTGGCCATTGGCGGGTCCTGCGCCTTTCTCACACCGATTGGCCATCAGAATAACGCGCTGGTGATGGGCCCAGGCGGCTATCGTTTTGGTGATTACTGGCGCATGGGCTTGCCGCTGGAGGTGTTGATTGTCGCTGTTTCCGTACCGATGTTGCTGATGGTATGGCCATTATGATAGTACAGCATGTGAGCAGGGGTGAGGGAACAAATGCCGTATATTGAAAATAAACCGTTCGACGAACTGGATATTGGCGATAGCGCCAGTATCAGCCATACGCTTACTCGCCGTGACATTCAGTTGTTTGCTGCCATGTCGGGTGATGTCAACCCACAGCATGTTGACGAGGCCTACGCCAAGAGCGAGATGTTTCACGATATTATTGGCCATGGCATGTGGACGGCATCACTGATCTCCACCGTGCTGGGCACCCAATTACCGGGGCCTGGCACGATCTACCTTGATCAATCCTTACGATTTTTGCGACCCGTTAAATTGGGAGATACGATTACGGCACAAGTGACAGTGAAAGAAAAGCGCGCAGAGCATCAGCATGTGGTGCTGATATGCTGCTGTGTCAATCAACATGGCAAAGAAGTCGTCGCCGGTGAAGCGCTGGTGAAAGCCCCCACCAAAAAAGTGCGGCGCGAACGCACCCGGGTGCCGAAAGTTGAGGTGCATGATGGTCGCCCGCCATTTTATGAAACGCTGATTAGCATGCAGGAGGCATTGCCACCTATGCGCACCGCGGTGGTGCATCCGGTAGAAAAACTGTCGCTGGAAGGCGCCCTGGAGGCGGCGAATGAACAGATGATTACACCAGTGCTGGTCGGGCCTGAAGAGCGCATTCGCGCAGCAGCAGATGGTGCCGGGTTGGATATCGCGGGTATGGAGTTGGTCGCAACCAGGCATAGTCACGAGGCCGCTGCAGTATCAGTGCAAATGGCGCGTGAAGGCAAGGTGGATGCGCTGATGAAGGGGCACATTCATACCGATGAACTAATGAAAGCCATTATCCACAAGGAGAGGGGCCTGCGAACCGGCAGGCGGATGAGTCATATTTTCGCCGTGGATATTGAAACCTATCCCAAGCCACTCTTTCTGACCGATGCAGCGCTGAATATACACCCCAATTTGAGCCAGAAGCGTGACATCGTCCAGAATGCGATTGACCTCTTTTTGGCGCTGGGGCTGGGCACACCTAAAGTGGCCATCGTCTCGGCTGTCGAGACCGTAAACGAAGCGATTCCCTCCACGCTCGATGCGACGGCGCTATGCAAAATGGCCGACCGTGGCCAGATTACGGGCGGGTTGCTGGATGGCCCTCTGGCGTTTGATAATGCCATTTCGCATGAGGCGGCAGAGGCCAAGCATATCGTCTCTCCTGTGGCTGGAGACGCAGACATCATCGTGGTGCCGGATCTGGAGTCCGGCAATATGCTCTACAAGCAAATGCGTTTTCTCTCCGGCGCGGAGGCGGCCGGCATTGTTGTTGGTGCCCAGGTGCCGATCATTCTCACCAGCCGCGCCGGTGGTCTGGAAAGCCGGTTGGCCTCTTGCGCGCTGGCATTATTATATGCATCACGCCAACCATGAGCGAGAACGTCATGTCATCTCCTTCCTGTACGGTTCAATCGAGCCCAAAATCTCTCAATCTCGCCCTGCAAGGGGGTGGTGCTCATGGGGCCTATAGCTGGGGTGTGCTGGACCGCTTATGTGAAGAGCCATGCTTGAAAATTAGCGCCGTGAGCGGCACCAGTGCCGGTGCGATGAATGCAGCAGTGCTGGCCGATGGGTTTGTCAAGAATGGCCGACGTGGTGTGCAAGACAATCTACAGCAATTTTGGCGGCGGGTTTCTGACCTTGCGGTATTCAGCCCCATTCAATCCAATGTTGCCGAGCGTTGGCACGATCGCTGGAATCTGGACCATTCTCTTGCATTTCGCTGGTTTGATGTGCTGGCGCGATTTGTCTCGCCCTATCTGAGCAATCCAATGAATCTGAACCCGCTGCGGACGATTCTGAAAGAGACGCTGGACCTTGAGCGTGTTCATGCATGTCGCTCGATTGATATTTTTATTGCCGCGACGCGGGTGAGTGATGGTCAGCCCCGCATCTTTACGGCGGATGAAGTCACCATCGATGTATTGCTTGCCTCTGCCTGTCTGCCGCAGCTCTATCAGGCCGTGACAATTGACGGCGAGGATTATTGGGACGGAGGATATGTCGGCAATCCGGTGATCTGGCCGCTGATCTATCATAGTGAGACAGAAGATGTGTTGCTGGTGCAGATCAATCCATTAGTGCGTCGTGAAACGCCGCGCACATCGACTGAAATTATGAACCGCATCAATGAAATCACCTTCAACAACAGTTTGATAGCTGAGATGCGGGCAATTTATTTCGTACAGAAATTGATGAATGAAGACCGACTCGACAAGCGTCAATACAAGAAGATGCATATTCATATGATTGAACGACCTGAGGAGATGGAGGTGCTCAACGCCTCGAGCAAGCTCAATGCGGGCTGGGAGTTTTTATCCTATTTGCATGATCTGGGATGGGAGGCTGCTGACATCTGGGTGCGCCAGCATTACGATCAGATCGGTAAAGATTCGACCATCGATATCGGTGAAGTATTTTTGAACAAGCATAGCCTGCTCAAGAAAAAAGCTGCTTAATTACAGCTACTATGATTTGCATAGAAAATTTGAGTTTTAGCTAATTTTATAGTCGATTCACTTCATGTTCATAAGTAATATGGCCATTCACATTAATTTTCATACAATCTGAATGGTTATGAGGCCGCGACTACTGCCCGCGCCATAGTTGGCGCGTAAGCCTTAGTGGCGTCTGAACGCCCCACTAATTTCTATACAGAAATTCATTTAATACACGATAAAATAAAAAAACCCTCCTGAACTGGTGGCGACCGACTTTCCCACACCTTAAGATGCAGTATCATAGGCGCTGGCAGTTTTCACTTCTGAGTTCGGGATGGGATCAGGTGGTTCACCCGCCGCTATAGCCACCAGATCAGGAGGGTCCTGATCTGACATAAGGTAGAAAGCAACTAACGAGTTTTCAAACTTAGTTGATGATTTCAACATGCCGCAACGGCGGCTCGCAGCTTATTGCTGCGTTAGCCATGCGGCGTTTGAGCATAAACGTAGGTATTTCGCAGAGTGTCTGAGGTTGATAAAGACACAAGCCGATCGAGCGATTAGTACTGGTTAGCTTCACGCGTTACCGCGCTTCCACATCCAGCCTATCAACGTGGTCGTCTTCCACGGCTCTGATAGGGAAACCTGGTTTTGAGGGGGGCTTCCCGCTTAGATGCTTTCAGCGGTTATCC
>CAYSXY010000006.1:0-72152 GCA_964435165.1 uncultured Rickettsiales bacterium | reverse complement strand
GCGTATCTCTCAGGCTATTTTTACATGCATACCCTGTTAGACAAAGCCGATGTTAAAACGAGTGCCAAAAAAATGCGGGATTGTATCGGTGGTAGAATGACATTGTTTCAGGAATATCAGGAAAATGTTAATCAGGCAGGCGAATAACCCTTTGGTGCTCATACATATTGACAGAAGGCCTGTCTTGCGGCAAAAAGGACTAAATTAGTACACTATAATAATGTTGAGATGTCATGTCGGATAACCCTGTCTTCAAAGAAATACAGCAAACCATCAACAGCAATGACGTCGTGCTGTTTATGAAAGGCACGGCGAATTTTCCGCAATGTGGCTTCTCAGCCTTTGTGGCTGACGTGCTGCAAAAGCTGGATGTGCCTTTTCAGGATGTCAATGTGCTGGCCAGTGACGAGATGCGCCAGGGCATTAAAGAATTTACCGATTGGCCAACCATCCCCCAGCTCTATGTAAAAGGCGAGTTTGTCGGCGGCTGTGACATTGTGCGTGAAATGGCACAAAGTGGCGAGCTGAAAACCTTGCTGGAAGAAAAGAACATCAAAGCCGCCTAAGCTATTTTCCATCAATCATATATTTGGTGTGGCCGCATACTGCGGAAGTCGCAGTCAAAACCGCTTCTAATCTACTGATTTAAGTGTTCATTCGCCGTCATAGTGGCGCAGGGGAATGCTCGGTGACGTGCATTTGTTGAGGCGAGGCGTGGGCGATATGCATGACTGCGCGATCAGTCCAAATTTTTTTACTTAAAATTCATCCATATTTTTTATCCACAGGGTTATTCGCTGGCGGATTGTTGTATTCTGTTGATTTATTTGCAAAAATCGTAAAATTATCGCTTTTGTCCAAAAATACCCACAAAAACCCATATTATTCCATTTTTTACCAAATCATGCTATGGCTGATGGTTGATTGATCAATTCCATAGATGAAGGTGTGCTGCGTGGCGCTGTTTTTGTCGTCTTACACAAACAAGGTAGATAAAAAGGGACGGGTCTCTGTGCCATCGGCCTTTCGCGCTGTGCTGTCCGGCCATGATTTTCATGGCATCATTGCGTACCCTTCGTTTGTAAACCCGTGCGTTGAGGCCAGCGGTCTCGCCCATATGGAACGCCTGAGCGCGGCTATTGACGAGATGGACCCTTACGCACCGGAGCGCGATGCTTTTGCCATCAGCATTCTGGGGGCGTGTGAGCAATTGGCCTTCGATCCGGAAGGGCGGGTGATTCTGCCCCCGACATTACTGGAGCAAGGCCAGATCTCCGATCGTGCTGTCTTTGTCGGCAAGGGCGCCACCTTTGAAATCTGGAATCCGCAGCACTATGCCGATTATGCCGCCAAGGCGCGGGAGATGGCCCTGAAAGAGCGTGCATCGCTCAAGTTGGCGCGCTCACCTCACGGAGGTGCGACATGACTGTATCATCTCATCAGCCAGAGGGGCCGCATGCCGCGGTCATGCTCAATGAAGTGCTGCACTATATGGCAGTAGAAAAAGATAAAATCTACTGCGACGGTACGTTTGGGGCAGGGGGATATAGCGAAGCATTGCTGGCACAGGCACCGTGCCATGTCGTTGCTATTGATCGTGACCCCGGTGCGCGCCAGTTTGCCGAACAATTGCAGCAGCGCTATCCAGGACGATTAACCTTTATCAGCGGCTGTTTCGGCGATGCGCTGGAATTGGTCAATCGCGCAGGCATCACCGGGCTGGATGGCATGGTACTTGATATTGGTGTCTCTTCCATGCAGTTGGATCAAGCGGAGCGCGGCTTTAGCCTGAAGCAGGATGGGCCGCTGGATATGCGCATGGCGCAGCAGGGGCAAAGCGCGGCCGATCTGGTCAATGAAGCCGATGAGGATGAACTGCGCAGCATCATTGCACGTTATGGCGAAGAACGTCATGCGCGGCGCGTGGCACGGGCGATTATTCATGCCCGGCAAGAAGAGCCGATTACCACCACCGGGAGATTGCAGGAGATCGTCGCCTCGGCATTGCCGAAGGGCAAAGAGAAAATTCATCCGGCGACACGCACCTTTCAGGCACTGCGCATTGCCGTGAATGATGAGCTGGGTGAACTGGAGAGGGGGTTGGAGGCGAGCCTCCATTTGCTCAAACCCGGTGGCCGGTTGGTCGTCGTCACCTTCCACTCGCTGGAAGACCGTATAGTGAAGCAATTCATGCATCAGCATAGCGGCACCGTGCCGTCAACCAGCCGTCATATGCCCGAGTTAGCTGTTCCTCCTGCCTTACTGAGTATGCTGCATAAAGGGGTTGTCAAAGTATCGCAGGAAGAGGCGGAGCAGAATCCGCGTGCGCGATCCGCTAAATTGCGCGCTGCCGAGCGCACGGAGGTGCCATATGCCGCGTAAATCGTCAGGGCGCAGACATATATCAGCATCCGGGTGGCGGCGTTGGGTCTATTCTTATCTAAGTTGGGCGCCGGTCTGGGCGATTATCTGCGTCTTGTGTACCTATGCTCTGGTACAAGCCCGCTCCAGTGTGCAGGCATTAGAGTCTGAGTTGATCGATTTACGCCGCGATATTGTAACGGAACAACAAACAATCCGGGTGTTGCAGGCCGAATGGGCCTATCTGAATCGCCCTGAGCGTTTAAAGAAGCTAGTGGCAGAGTTTCACCCCATGGAGCCGCTTGAGCCGGATCGAGTTGTCCGCGTCAGTCAGCTATCGCCGATCTATGCGGAGGCCATTTTGTCAGGTCAGCCGTTGGAACAATTATTATCATCCGGTGATGCGCTGCCGGTACGATTTGACCATCTGCCAGCCTCGCCAACGCCACATCCAACAACACAAGGCACAACAAACGCTGGCTCTACCGCGAGTGCCGGCTCCTACTGGGACATCCTGACCGACGGGGATGTGCGTGAATAGTGTGTCGTTAATACAAGGAAAAATGACGCAATGGTGGGGACAATGGCCGCAACGGACAATGCTAAGCCACCCTGTATGGGCAATGCTATCCAGCCATCTGCGTCTCGACGATACGTCACTGCGTTCCCGATTGATACTGGCAATGCTTGGCTTTGCCTGTCTTTACATCATTGTTGTACTGCGCATGCTTGATGTGGCGCTGCTGCATCAACACGGTGACTATCCTCACGGCCAGGCCAGCAACTGGCAACAGGGCTATCAGCTGACACGAAGCGATCTGGTGGATCGCCACGGAACATTACTGGCGACGAATCTGCGCACGGCATCAGCCTATGCGCACCCGGCGATGATTGATGATCCGTCACGTGCTGCTCAGTTGATCCATGCGCATTTGCCGGAGCTGGATAAAACATCGCTTGAGCAGGCATTAGACACGGACGACTCGTTTATCTGGATCAAGCGTAATATTACGCCCGAGAAAAAATTTGCACTGAATAGCCTGGGTATCCCGGGCATCGATTTTGCCGAGGAACAAAAGCGCGTCTATCCGCATGGTCATCTGTTCTCGCATGTATTGGGGTTCGTCAATATCGACAATGCGGGCCTTGCCGGCCTTGAAAAATCCCTTGATAGAACGGTCACGCAGCCGAATGCACCACAAGAAGTAGCCTTATCGCTTGATGCAAGGGTGCAGCATGTATTGCACGATGTATTGAGCGCCAAACGCCAGGAATATGAGGCAGCTGCGGCGAGTGCAATTGTCAGCGATGTGCAAACGGGCGAGATTCTCGCCATGGTCAGTTTGCCGGATTTTGATCCGCATGCCCCGCAGGCCTACGATGAGACACAGACGATGAATCGTGTATCACTCGGTGTGTATGAGATGGGTTCAACTCTCAAAAGCTTTACCATGGCCTTAGCGGTGGAGAGTGGAGCCGTTAATATGGCGACGCAGTTTGACACGTCGTCACCCATTCATTATGCCCGTCATAGTTTTCGCGATTTACATCCCTCATCAACCCCCCTCAGCCTGTCGGATGTCTTTGCCAGATCGTCCAATGTAGGAACCGTACAGATCGCTGAAGCAGTCGGGGCGGAACGTCAACGTGAATTTCTGGATAGGCTCGGTATGTTCGATCCGGTGCCAATCGAATTGCCGGAACGTGCGCGCCCACTAGTGCCGTCGCGCTGGAGCGATATTACCATGGTTACCGCTTCATTCGGTTATGGCCTTTCCGTCTCACCGTTACATCTTGTTCGTGCTGTCTCCGCATTGGTGAATGGAGGGCGCCTGGTTCCTCTGACACTCATGAAGAAACAGGATGGTGATGTGGTAGACGGAGAGCGTGTCATTAGTCGCCATACCTCCGATATTATGCGTGCAATGCTGCGCATGGTGGTGACGGAAGGCACGGCGCGCAAAGCGAATGTGGAAGGCTATCTGGTAGGCGGTAAAACCGGTACGGCTGAAAAACTGGTCAATGGTGCGTATAAAGAAAATGCGCTGCTTTCTTCTTTTGTTGCTGTATTTCCCATTGACCAACCGAAATATCTGGTGTTCGTCATGTTTGATGAACCGGCAGGAGGCGAGGCGCCATTTGGCCGCTACACGGCCAGCATGACGGCTGTACCTACCGCTGGTGATATTATTCGTCGTATCGGCCCGTTACTCAATGTTGCGCCATCACCGCGCGCCTATGATGCGGAGCGTCGCCTGCTAAAACAAACCGGAGTGATGGTGCACCGTGCAGCTTACCACGCTGATTAAAGGTCTTGATGTCGAATGGCTGAGTCCGCGCGCTCAGTTCAGTGAGCTTAAGCTCAGCGCTATGACCGATGATTCACGACAGGTTGAGCCGGGGGGCATGTTCATTGCCGTCAACGGTCATGAGGCCGACGGCCATGATTTCATTGCCGGCGCGATTGATAAAGGCGCAGCAGCGATTCTCGTCAGCAGACGCGAGGCCGCGCTCGAGGCTCAGTACCCTGAGCGGTGCTGGCTATACCATCCGGATAGCCGGGCGCTGATTGCTTCTCTGGCCGCGCGGTACTATCCTAAACGCCCTGAACGGTTGCTCGGCGTCACCGGCACGAACGGCAAAAGCTCGGTCGTTCATTTTACACGGCAGTTACTGGAAAAAAGTGGCTATGCTGCGGCGGCGCTGGGCACCATTGGCGTTGACGGGCTGAAAGTTCCTGATGTGCTGCGTCATTCGCTGGGCAACACAACGCCCGGTACGATTGCCTTACATAAGCTATTGCACCAACTGGCCGGTCACGGCATCACCGATGCGGTGATGGAAGTCTCCAGCCATGGGCTGGATCAGGGCCGCCTGGGAGAGTTGCGGCTTCAGGCGGGCGTTTTTACTAACCTGTCGCAGGATCATCTGGATTATCATCATACGATGGAGGCCTATTTCGCGGCCAAGGCAACGCTCTTTACCGACTATCTGGCGGAAGATGGGATCGCGGTTATAAACACGGATGATGCTTATGGTCAGCGACTGGCCTCTCAATGCGAAGCGCATGGGATCAACTACATGCCGTACGGAGGTGGTGACCAGCCATTGGCCTGCCGAAGCTACGCGCCCTTACCGGATGGCTGCCGGGTAGAGATTGTGATTCAGGGGCAGCAACGTACGTTACACAGCCCACTGATCGGGTGGTTTCAAATCGATAATATCCTCGCAGCGGCAGGACTGGCACTGACCTGCGGCATGAAGCCGACTGCCATCCTCGATGCGATTCCTGAGCTTCATGCCCCGCCGGGGCGTATGGAACGGATCACGCAGAGCGCATCAGCTGCTGCCGTCTTTATCGATTATGCACACACCCCGGCTGCGCTGGAAAATATCTTAACCACCTTTCGCCAGCATACGGCAGGGCGCTTGATTGTCGTCTTTGGCTGTGGTGGCGACCGTGATGCGGATAAGCGCCCGCAAATGGGCGACATTGCCAGCCATCTGGCCGATATAGTGATCATTACCGATGATAATCCACGCAGTGAAGACCCGGCGGCTATTCGTCAGCAGATTTGGCGAGGTATGACAGGCTCAGCCGCAAAGCAGGAAATAGGAGACCGTTATGATGCCATTGCCTCTGCCATTGCCATGGCAACGGAGGGCGATGTGGTGGTTGTCGCGGGTAAAGGCCATGAAACCGGGCAGGTGATCGGCTCGCAAACGATACCGTTCGATGATCGTAAGGTCATTGAACAGGTGACAAACATACAGGTGAAAGAGGCGGTGTCATGACTGCACTGTGGACCTCACATGAAGCAGCGGAAGCACTCGGTGTCGATACACATCATGACTGGGAAGCGTTCGGCATTTCCATCGATAGTCGCACCCTCTCGCCCGGGGATTTATTTATCGCCCTTGAGGGAGAACGGTTTGACGGGCATGCATATGTGGTGGATGCCGAAAAAGCCGGTGCAGCTGCGGCGCTGGTCAGTAAGCAGGTGGAAGGAGTGAGCCTGCCACAGATAGTAGTGCCCGACACGATGGAAGGACTCTATGCGCTGGCACGTGCCGGGCGAAGACGCAGCCATGCCCGCATCATGGCCCTGACCGGCAGTGTCGGCAAAACCACCACGCGGGCCATGATCACCTCCATGCTCTCGGCCTTTGGTCACGTGCATGCGACCGTGGGTAATCTCAATAACCATATCGGCGCCCCCCTCACGCTGGCGCGTATGCCGAAAGAGGCAACTTTTGGCGTGTTTGAACTTGGGATGAACCATGCTGGTGAAATCAGCCCATTATCCAGCTTAGTGCAGCCGGAGCTAGCGATGATTATCGCGATTGAAGCGGTGCATATCGAATTTTTTGACAGCCTGGCCGGGATCGCGCATGCCAAGGCCGAGATTATGGATGGATTGGGAAATCACGGAACAGTGATCCTGAATGGCGAGACCAACCATCTGGATATTCTGACCGGGAAGGCGAAGGAGATGGCCGCCTCGATTCGCTATTATGGCGCACAACAAAATGCAGATATCCGGCTTAGCTCATGGCGTCAGCAAGGCTGGCATGCCGAAGTCAATGTTCAAACGCCAGCAGCTATGGTCTCTTACCGGCTGGCGCATCCGGGACGCCATATGGCGATGAACAGTCTCGCCGCGATCGCACTGGCGGATGCCTGGGATTTAGACATCACGAAAGCAGCCCGGGCGCTGGAGCAATGGCAGCCGGAAACAGGGCGTGGCAATACACTGTCCGTACCGTATGGCGGTGGCGCCATCACCATTGTCGATGATAGTTATAATGCCTCACCGGCCTCTGTCATGGCGGCATTAGAGGTGATGCAGACGCTGCCGGGCCGTAAAATTGTGGCGCTGGGAGATATGTTGGAACTGGGAGATGATGCGCCTGCCTATCACCGGTCGCTGGCCGGGCCGATTCAGCAGGCAGGCATTGACAAGGTGATTGCCTGTGGTCCGCTCATGTCGCATCTGGCCGATGCATTGCCTGACCCGCTGGTCTCGCACGCTGCCGATTGGCAGGAAGCCGCCGCATTGCTGACGGCATGTTTGCAGCCCGGCGATACCGTATTAGTGAAAGGATCACATGGCAGCGAGATGTATCGTCTTGCTGCCACGTTGCCACATGAACTGACGAATTCCACCGAACAAAAGGTTGCAGATGCTCTATAACCTGCTTTATCCGCTGGCCGATCTTTGGGGCCCGCTTAACCTGTTTAAATATCTGACATTGCGCAGTGGTGGTGCCCTGATGACGGCGCTGCTCTTCTGCTTTGTTTTTGGCCCGGCGCTGATTCGCTGGTTGAAAAAGAAACAGGGAAAAGGCCAGCCTATTCGCGAAGATGGCCCGGAATCACACATCATCACCAAAGCCGGCACGCCAACCATGGGCGGCATCATGATCCTGCTAGCAGTCGTGATATCGACGCTGCTCTGGGCCGACTTAACCAATCATTATGTCTGGATTGTCTTAGGCGTTACCGTAGGTTTTGGATTGCTTGGCTTTTTGGACGATTATCTGAAAGTCTCACGCCGCAATAGCAAAGGACTGCCCGGTAAGTTGAAACTGCTTGGTCAATTCACCATCAGTTTTATTGCCATCATCGCCATTCAATATTATGCGCTGCCTGAACATCGCAGTACACTGGCATTTCCCTTCTTCAAGGATATTCTGCTCGATTTAAGCTGGCTGTATGTGCTGTTTGCCATAATCGTCATTGTTGGCTCGTCAAATGCGGTCAATTTGACGGACGGGCTGGATGGGCTGGCCATTGTTCCCATCATGATCGCCACAGGGTGTTTTGCGCTGATCAGCTACCTGGTTGGGCATATGGTGTTTGCGTCTTATCTGCAAATCCATGCCGTGCCCGGTGCCGGTGAAATGGCTGTGTTCTGTGCCGCTTTGGTGGGGGCCAGTCTTGGCTTCTTGTGGTTTAATGCCCCTCCCGCCATGATTTTTATGGGCGATACGGGCAGTCTATCCTTTGGTGGTTCATTAGGCACCATTGCCGTGATTACCAAGCATGAAATTGTCCTGGCGATTATCGGTGGACTGTTTGTGATGGAAGCCATCTCTGTCATGTTGCAGGTCGGGTCTTACAAGCTGACAGGCAAACGGATTTTTCGCATGGCACCGATCCACCACCATTTTGAGAAAAAAGGCTGGCAGGAACCAACCATTGTGATTCGCTTCTGGATTATTGCGGCAGTACTGGCCTTGATTGGCCTGTCGACGTTAAAGATACGCTGATGGTGACGCTCACGCATTGTAAGGATCAACAGCTGGCCGTGGTCGGGCTCGGCCGGGCCGGGCTGGCAACCATCAAGGCATTACGCGCGGGTGGAGCCGTCGTCCATGCCTGGGATGATCAACCTCAGGCGCGTGAACGGGCGGCGGAACGAAAAGCGACCATCACTTCCATTGAGGATATGCCATGGAATGATATTCAGTCACTGGTGCTCAGCCCCGGCATTCCGCTCACCCATCCTGAGCCTCACCCTGCGGTGCATGCCGCCAGAAAAGCAGGGTGTGAGATTATAGGCGATATCGAGTTGCTCTATCGTCAGCAGCCCGAGGCCACCTATATCGGCATCACGGGAACGAATGGCAAATCAACCACGGCAGTGCTCACCCACCACCTGTTGCGCAAGGGTGGGGTGAAGGCGGAGCTCGGAGGGAATATTGGTATTCCTGCGCTCGACCTGCCGCCCCTTGGTGAACAGGGCGCCTATGTACTGGAGCTTTCCTCCTATCAGTTAGATCTCGTCGATCAACTCCATTGCAATCACGCAATCTGGCTCAATATCAGTCCGGACCATCTGGATCGGCATGGGGATATGCCCGGATATATCAACGCTAAACAGAGAATTTTTCGCCATCTCGAAGCAGGGGACAACATCACTATCGGCATTGATGACCCGTATTCACACGAGGTCTATGAGCGATATTGCCGTAAGCTGGGCAAGAAGGTCACGATCACGCCGATCAGTCAGGATGTGGTGCGCGGAGGCATAGAGGTCTCGGAAGAATCTGTGACAGTACCGGTTGATGGTGAAGCGCTGCGATTCATGCTCGATGAGATGCCAGCACTGAAAGGGCGCCACAACGCCCAGAATGTGGCGGCAGCGGCGAATGTGGCGCTCACCCTTGATGTGTCACCGGAGGCCATTCGCAAAGGTTTGAAAAGCTTTCCGGGTCTGGAGCATCGCCTTGAGCCGGTAATGACGTACAAAGAAATTATGGCCATTAACGACAGTAAGGCGACGAATCCGGAAGCAGCTGCCAAAGCACTGGCGGCTTACAGGCGCATTTACTGGATAGCTGGCGGAGTGCCGAAGAGTGACAATTGGGAAATGCTCAAGCCATATGCGCCCCATATTATTCGCGCTTACATGATCGGTCAGGCAGCGCCATCGCTGATGCAGGCCGCATCACAGTGGGGCGTGCCGGCGATGCAAAGTGGTAGCCTGGAAGCAGCGGTATCTCAGGCCGTCAGCGATGCCATGCGAACCAATACACCAGCGGTGATATTGCTGTCACCCGCCTGTGCCTCATTTGATCAATTCAGCGACTTTGAAGATCGTGGTCGACAATTCAAGAAACTGATTCACAAAAAACTTGGCAAGTCATCAGGGTAAGTTAGGGTGAGTGCGTCGAGTTAAGCGGCATTAAGGGAGAAATACATGCCGACCCTGGACAGGACGCATGGCGGGTTGATCAGTCGATGGTGGCGCACACTGGATCGGGTGCTGCTCATCTCATTACTGAGCCTGATTCTGGTGGGGGCGGTTCTTATGCTTGCCGGTGGGCCGCCGGTGGCCACACGGCTCGGGCTCGACGCTGATTTTTTTGTCCATCGCCACTGGATATTTCTGGTGACCGGCGCAATAGGCATGCTCGTTGTATCGATGCTACCCATCATTTTATTACGATATGCCGTGGTTGGTTTATTCGTCGGCTGTGTTGTGAGCCTGGTGCTGGTGTTATTCATCGGGGTCGAAATTAAAGGCGCCTCTCGCTGGATGGATATCGCCGGCATTTCCTTTCAGCCTTCAGAGTTCGTCAAGCCGCTGCTCGCAGTCATGACGGCTTATATTCTGGCCTACGCACCGCCAAAGCAGGCAATGCTGCTTGCATCTGCGTTGTGTTTTCTGGTGATTGCGCTCCTGGTGTTGCAACCGGATATAGGCATGGTGGTGACGGTCGCAAGCGTATGGATGGCCCAGTTATTTTTTGCTGGCCTGCCATGGCTCCTGGTCTATGCCATGTTAGGCTGCGGATTGGTCGGACTTGGTATGGCATATCTGTTATTACCTCATGTCACCACGCGCATTGACAGCTTTATGGCTCCGGAGCATGAGGCAGGCTACCAGGTGGGTAAATCACTCCAGGCTATTGAACATGGGGGTGTACTGGGCGTTGGCTTAGGCAAAGGCGAGGTGAAACAGCATCTGCCGGACGCACATACGGACTTTATCATGGCGGCGGCAATGGAGGAATTCGGCCTGATAGCGTTGGTTGTAGTGTTGACGTTAACGGCCATGATTTGCTTTCGTGCCCTCTATCGGGCATTGCAGGAGCAGGATCGCTTTCTGGCACTGGCCATTGCCGGTCTGACCATGCAATTTGGGGTGCAGAGTATGATCAATATAGGGGTGACGCTGCACCTGTTACCCACCAAAGGAATGACGCTGCCCTTCATTAGTTACGGGGGGTCATCTGTGATGGCCTGTGCATTGGGGATGGGAATGCTATTATGCCTGACACGGCGCCGCTATGGTGAGCGTGCCGTACCGGAGATTTCAGACGATATGCACTGGCTTTATCACCGTTCACAACCAAAAACGGCAGCATGATGATGCGTGATGCTCGTGACGCCCACTCAGACCAGCGCCCGGCCGTTTTGCTGGCGGCAGGGGGAACGGGCGGACATATTTTTCCGGCAGAAGCGCTGGCGGAGTTCTTGATTCGTCATGGTTATCGTATCCTGTTCGTGACCGATAAACGCTTTGAACGATATGTAACCGGCCTGAGCCATTATCCTGAATCGCAACTGTTACGCTGCACGGTTCCTTCAGGCAGTTTGGCGGGCCATCCATTGCGTAAGATAAAAGGGGCATTTGCACTGATGCGTGGCATATGGCAGGCACGGCGTGTGATCCGGCAATGTCAGCCCGTTGCTGCGGTGGGATTCGGCGGATATCCGTCCTTTCCCGCAATCATGGCCGCCCTGTTATGTCGCACTCCTACCATTATTCATGAGCAAAACGCACTCCTGGGCCGTACCAACCGGTTATTTGCCCGATATGTCACTGTCGTTGCGACGTCATTTGCTGAGAGCAAGGGATGGCCATCATCCATGCGTGGACGACGCGACTATACAGGCAATCCGGTAAGAGAGGCCATCTGCCAGCTGCGTGGCATAGGTTACCCGCCACTCCATGATGATACGCTCTCCTTATTGGTATTAGGGGGGAGTCAGGGGGCGACGGTTTTTAGTGATGTGGTGCCAAAAGCGATCAAGCAACTGCCGGGCGAAGTGAGACAGCGCCTGTCACTCACGCAGCAATGTCGCGAGGAAGATCTGGCTCGTGTACAAGCGTTTTATGAGTCTTTGCAGATGCCGGTGACGCTTGCCCCGTTCTTTCCGGATGTTGCACAGTATATTGCCAGGGCACATCTGGTGATTTCGCGTGCGGGCGCTTCATCTGTCGCGGAATTAGCTGTTGCCGGTCGTCCAGCGCTGTTTGTGCCATATCCCCATGCGATGGATGACCATCAACGTTTCAACGCGGAGGCAATGGTAGAGGCGGGCGGTGCCTGGCTGCTGAGCGAGCCGGATTTTACCCCGGATCGGCTGACAACTCTGTTGTCTGACTGGCTAAAGGCACCGGCACAACTGAGCGATGCAGCGTCCAAAGCACATCGTTGCGGCAAGCCGGATGCGACGGAAGCGCTGGCGAAGCTGGTGATGCAGTACGATCAACGATCCTAGATAGTGCTGTCATATTCTCTACCTCGTGACGACATAGTCTAGTGAGAAATGCATGCTGGCATATCCGATAGCGTCTGTGTATGGTCGGACGCTATTCCATTATATAAAAAGAGCTCATATTGCGATGAAAGCATTTCATATAGCCCCAACCCTGCCGCTTGATATCGGTATTCTGCATTTTGTCGGTATTGGTGGCATTGGCATGAGCGGTATTGCTGAGGTGCTGCATAATATGGGCTATCAGGTGCAAGGGTCAGACCAGGCAGATAATGCCAATATTGATCGGTTGAAAAAGCTCGGTATCCCGGTGATGATCGGTCATAAGCCGGAGCATGTGCGTGAATGCGCAGCCGTTGTCAAATCGACGGCAGTACAGATGGACAATCCGGAAATTATGGAAGCGCGCCGCCTGGGTGTTCCGGTCATTCGCCGCTCGGAAATGTTGCGGGAATTAATGCGCCTGAAGATTGCGCT
Organism: uncultured Rickettsiales bacterium; assembly: GCA_964435165.1. GTDB lineage: Bacteria > Pseudomonadota > Alphaproteobacteria > Rickettsiales > RI-342 > CAYSXY01. The sequence goes on along the minus strand of CAYSXY010000006.1, from coordinate 59,299 downwards.
GGCGGTTGGCGGCACCCACGGAAAAACCACCACGACCTCACTCATGGCCGCCCTGTTTGACAAAGCCGGACTGGATCCGACCGTGATTAATGGCGGCGTGCTCAATGCTTACGGTACCAACGCGTATCTCGGTAGTGGCGACTGGATGATTGTTGAGGCCGATGAATCGGACGGTACCTTTATTCGTATTCCGGCGTCGGTCGCTGTCGTGACCAATATCGACCCGGAGCATTTGGATCATTGGGGTAGCTTCGCCAATCTGAAAGAGGCCTTTGTCGACTTCCTTCAGCATCTTCCTTTTTATGGCTTTGCCGTGCTGTGTATTGATCATCAGGAGGTGCAGAGCATCATTCCCCGCATTTCCGACCGGCGTATTGTGACCTACGGCACGAGTCCGCAAGCGGATATACGGGCGGTCAATGTGCGCAGCGATTTGCATGGCTCTTTGTTTGATGTGGAAATCAATACCGGTGAGCGCAGTCCTCGCACCGTAGAAGGATTGCGCCTGCCGATACCGGGCCTGCACAATGTGCGTAATGCGCTGGCCGTGATGGGAGTGGCTAACGAACTGGGCATGGATGATACGGTGATGAAAGAAGCCATGCTTGGCTTTAAAGGCGTCAAGCGTCGCTTCACCCGCACCGGGCAGGCGGGAGGTGTGACTATCATCGATGATTACGGCCACCATCCGGTTGAAATTGCCGCAACGCTCAAAGCAGCACGAGACTCGCTCACGGCGCAGGGCAACGGGCAGTTGCTTGCCGTGGTTCAGCCTCACCGCTACACACGGCTGCGTGACTTATTTGACGATTTCTGCCGTTGTTTCAATGATGCGGATCACGTGTTGGTCGCAGACATCTATGCCGCCGGTGAAGACCCGATTGAGGGTGTGACCAAAGAAGCATTAGTGGAAGGTCTGGCTAAGGTGGGGCATAAATCTGCCCATTTGTTAGCATCGCGCGAGACGCTGGCTCAGCAGGTGGAATCACTCACCTCCGATGGCGATATGGTGGTCTGTTTGGGCGCGGGCAATATCACGCAATGGGCGCAACAATTGCCGCAGGAACTCGAGGCCATACAAACCAGGCATGCCGCCAAACGCGCCTGATAGCAACGCGATGTCAGCCAAGCTGTTAACCCAGCCCACGCCGCCATGGCAGGTGCGCGGTTCGCTCAGGGCGCAGGCGCCACTAGCGCAAAACACCTGGTTTCAGGTCGGAGGGCCTGCACAATGGCTGTTCAAACCGAAAGATGAACATGATCTGGCCGCATTCCTTGCGCAATTAGATGCAGCAACGCCGGTGACGGTCATTGGCGTAGGCTCGAATCTGCTGGTGCGTGACGGTGGAGTGCCAGGCGTGGTGATTCGGCTGGGTCGTCATTTCACGATGATGGAAGAAGTGTCATTTGAGTCAGGGCGGGCGATCATTCGCTCCGGTGCGGGGGCACTTGGCCGTAATCTGGCGCATTGGTGCCAGCAGCGAGGCTGGGATGGTCTGTCATTTTTAAGCGGCATTCCCGGCACGGTTGGCGGGGCAGTAGCGATGAATGCCGGAGCATATGGGAGAGAAGTCCGTGATGTGCTGCAATCGGTAACCATCGTAACGCGTGATGGTAGCAGTCAAAGGGTACTGGCGACTGATATCCCAATGGCCTATCGACGCTGCCAGCTGCCGGAGCATAGTCTTGTGGTGGCGGCGGAATTTGCGGTGACGGCAGGCGATAAAGACGACATTGCCCAGCAGATGAAGGAGATTGCCCGTTCACGTGAAGAAAGCCAGCCGCTGCGCACTCGTACCGGGGGCTCTACCTTCAAAAACCCGCCCGGTCACAAGGCATGGCAGTTAATTGATGAGGCGGGTTGCCGTGGCCTTCAAAAAGGGGGCGCGCAAATATCCGAAAAGCACTGCAATTTTATGATTAATACGGGAACAGCGACAGCAGCTGATTTAGAGGCACTCGGCGAAGAGGTACGCCAGAGGGTGAAAGCGCAAAGCGGCATCGAACTGCAGTGGGAAATTCGGCGAATTGGTTCACCAGTGTCAGAATGTTAGCATCCTCAGGCGTATCAGGTTAGCCTCATAATTTTTCTTCGGTAATCGCAGACTGCGTTTCGTCAACACGCAGCCAAAACAGCATCATCAGCATACCGGCAAAATATAAGCCAAAGGTAGCAAGGCCCATCGGCAGGCTGAAGACAAACCACATAGCGGTCGAAACAGTGAACCACATAATGACATAAATAAGTGAGAGCAATGTCTTCATGCCTAAATGCCGGTAGTCATCCGGTAGGAAATCCATGTCATGTATGTCTTTAAGTATCAGATAAATCATGCAGGTAAGCAACGCGATCATCGCGATCACGATCAGTAATATCCCAAGCTGCATGAGCGCATGATCCGTCAGTATCATTCTGGCTACACCAACCATGATGGCGATAAGGCACAGGAATAGTAAGCCCTTTCCAATAGTACGATTATTGTTTAATCGGCGCATTAGAGTCATCATCTTTACGTGGTGCGGCATCGATGCCGCTATTCCTTTCATCTAAATAAGTTACTGCATCATAGAGTATGTAAGCCATTGCGCAATTGGTTAATAAAAAATTAACATGAAAATGTGGATATCATGCAAGAATCGATGATTCACGGTCACAATCGAATGAATGTGAACCATCCATTAACGCTTGCCTGATACATCCGGAAGATGGTTAGGGTGGTTCTGTTATCTGTTAGATTATTGGTGTGAGGGTAGGTGGCCGGTGCATATTGCGGTGATCATGGGCGGTTGGTCGGCGGAGCGCGAAGTGTCGCTTAGCTCCGGCAAAGCGGTGGCAGAAGCGTTGCTAGCGAATGGGCATGCTGTGACAACGATTGATGCGACGCCTGATCTGGCGCGGCAACTCAAGCAAGCCGTGCCGGATGTTGTGTTTAATGCACTACATGGGCGCTATGGTGAAGACGGAACAGTACAGGGCTTGCTGGAAATTCTTAAACTACCCTATACGCATTCCGGCGTGCTGGCCTCGAGTCTGGCGATGGATAAACCCATGTCTAAAGTGCATTTCGAAGCGGCAGGCATTCCGTGTGCGGAAGGGATGATCGTCAGTAAAGAGGCAATGATGGCTGAGGAGCCCATGTCGCGACCCTATGTCATCAAGCCACTCAACGAGGGTTCCAGTGTTGGTGTTACCATCGTGGGAGAAGGAGATACATGCTCATTTGCAGAAGATGATTGGCCCTTTGGTGATGAAGTGCTGGTGGAACGGTATATTCCGGGCCGCGAGATACAGGTGGCTGTCTTGGACGGCAAGGCGCTCGGAGCGATTGAAATACGCCCACGCAGTGGCTTTTATGATTATTCAGCAAAATATACCGCCGGACTGGCAGAGCATATGATGCCAGCGCCGTTGGACGCGGATGCCTATGAAGAGGTACTTGATTATGCTGAAAGAGCGCACCGTGTATTAGGTTGCCGTGGTATTACCCGTTCGGATTTTCGCTACAATGATACTGGTGATGGCGAGAAAGCGTTCTATATATTAGAACTGAACACCCAACCTGGCATGACTGCTTTATCCCTGGCACCTGAAATCGCAGCTCATGCCGGTATTTCGTTTAGCGAACTGGTGGAACGGTTGGTGCAGGAGGCGCGTCATGGCGGTTAATTCCACTGCAACGGCACGCTGCCATCAACGGGCGGCAAAACTATCGCAGCGGCGGGCACTGTTTGTTCGGTTACGTCATATCATGCGTTGGTGCATGTGGCGCGGTGTGGCGGCCATGATGCTGACACTGATCGCAACGGGATGGTGGGCGGAGCGTACCGGGCGTATTGATGCCTGGATGGATCAGACAGAGCGCGCCTATGAGGATACGCGGCAGCAATTTGCCTCAATGCTGGGCCTGACCGTGCAGCATGTCTATCTGGAAGGCAGGGATCGCCTGCCATTGGAAACGGCTATGCTGGCATTGGATATCGAGCCGGAGGCTCCGATACTGTCATTGCCGCTCGAGACCATGCGTGAGCGCCTGGAGATTCACTCCTGGGTACGCCATGCTGAATTGCAGCGTATGTTGCCGGACAGTTTGCATGTGCGCATCGTGGAGCGGCAGCCGCTTGCTTTGTGGCAACGCCAGGGCACCTTGCATTTGATTGATCAGGATGGCGAAATACTCCATTCCGGTGACATCACCCGCTATACGCACCTGCCGGTGGTGGTTGGGGAAGATGCGCCGGAACATACCTATGCCTTGCTGGATATGCTGGCGGATACCCCGGAGATGTTTGCTCAGGTCTCGGCTGCCATCCGGGTGGGGGGGCGTCGCTGGAATATCCGTTTTTATAATGGCTCTGAGCTGTTGTTGCCCGAAAAACAGATGGGCGAGGCCTGGCGGCAGTTAATCACGGTACAACAAAATATCAGGCTGTTGAAATACGCGAATGCCCGTATTGATATGCGGCAGTCAGGGCGTGTATATATTCTGCCGCATGTATCGGATGGATCGCGCGCAGCTGGCGCAGGCAATCATGCGATATAATATCTGGTTGCCGGGAATGCCCGGCCCCAGTAAGTTGATGGTAGATATGGCCGATTGCGTCTATGGCGATACAACAACCAATCGGCTATCAACCCGCGACTGCGGGCCGTCGCCTGTGCGACGCAACTGACGATAAGAGCTAACCGGATGGTCATGTCCAAAACGCGCAAAGAGTTAATAGCGGTACTTGATTTGGGGACGACAAAAGTCGTGTGCCTGATTGCGTCCGTGGATGCAACCGGGCATGTCCGTATTGAAGGGATTGGCCATCATCTCTCGACGGGGCTTCGTTCCGGTGTCGTCACAGACATCCAGGCTGCCGAGGCATCGATTGCGGCGGCGGTTGATCTGGCAGAAAAAATGGCGGGAGAACGGATTGATCATGTGGTTGTCAATCTTTCGGGAGGCCAATTAGTCTCCCATACGGTGCGTACCGATATGGCGCTGCAGCAACATCCGGTCTCGCGTCAGGATATTGCTCGCCTGATTCGCCATGGGCGGGAAAGCTTGCATAATGATGAAACAAGTGTGATTCATTGCATTCCTATCTCCTTCACCATTGATGAGGTGCGCGGGGTTCGCAACCCGGAAGGGATGTATGGGAAAAAAATGGGTGCCGAGTTGCATGTGATTACCGCCTCCACCATGAGTATGCGCAATCTCACCAAATGCGTGGCGCGTGCTCAGCTCGATATTAGCGAATTTCTGGTCTCAGCGTATGCCTCCGGGCTGGCATGCCTGACAGAGGATGAAATGGAATTAGGGGTGACGTTGCTTGATATTGGCGGCGGCACCACATCGGTGGCGGTGTTCGTTGAAGGGCAGCCGGTATTCACCGATATCGTGCCACTGGGCGGCCAGCATGTCAGTAATGATATCGCGCGTGGCCTGTCAGTCTCGCTGGAGACGGCAGAGAGATTGAAGGCGCTCTATGGGGCGACATACACTTCCGTGTCGAATGCAGATGATATCATTTCCGTAGGAACCAATAATGGCGATGCCGGGCAATGGGATCATGCCAGCGTGTCTCGTTCAATGCTATGCAGCATCATCCGCCCGCGAATGGAAGAGCTGTTTGAAATTGTCCGCGGCCAGCTCGAAGCGGTCGGCTTTGATAAAGTGGCGGGTAGGCGCATGGTGCTGACGGGAGGAAGCAGCCAGTTGATCGGTGTTGCAGACTTGGCAGCACAAATGTTTCGCAAGCAGGTGCGGTTAGGAAAGCCCAAACAGTTTGATGGGATGGCGGAAACCATTAGCGGCTCTTCCTTCGCCACCAGTATTGGCCTGGTGGAGTATGCTGCCCGTAAAATGCATGCGAATCGCCAAATGAAAATAGCCGGATCCGAGCAGGGGCGCTGGCGGTTTGATCGCGCCATACAATGGGTCAAGGAGCATATGTAAGGTGAGCTGCCATTGAAGCGGATGCCTGCTTGGTGCAAACGCAAATCTCTTGCAGATTATTCCTAAATATTGTATTAATCATTTCGATATTCTACCAGATGTCGTGTTTTTTGCCGGTGCGTTGGCGTTATAGCGTGCAAATGGCATGACACGCCGCAGACCGCTTGCCAGAAGGAGAAGCCCGATGACCATCAATCTCCATGTTCCGCCAAAAGGAGAACCGCTACGCCCGAATATTACTGTTGTGGGTGTGGGTGGCGCCGGAGGTAATGCGGTGAACAATATGATCAAGGCAAATTTGGAAGGGGTGAATTTTGTTGTTGCGAATACCGATGCTCAGGCCATTGAGCATGCATTGACAGACCGCCGTATTCAGCTTGGTGTTGGCGTCACCCAGGGGCTTGGCGCGGGGGCAATGCCGGAAGTCGGCGCGGAAGCCGCAGAAGAGGCATTAGAAGAGATTGAAAGCCATATTCATGGCAGCAATATGCTGTTTATTACGGCTGGCATGGGTGGCGGGACCGGCACAGGCGCCGCGCCGGTCGTGGCGCGTCTGGCGCGTGATATGAACATCCTGACCGTGGCAGTGGTGACCAAGCCGTTCCATTTTGAAGGGACGCATCGAATGCGCACCGCTGAAGAAGGGCTCAAAGAGTTACAGAAATATGTCGATACGCTGATTGTGATCCCTAATCAGAATCTGTTCCGCATTGCCAATGAAAAAACCACTTTTGCCGATGCTTTTTCCTTGGCCGATGAGGTGCTGCATTCCGGGGTGCGTGGCGTCACGGACCTGATGGTTATGCCGGGACTGATTAATCTTGATTTTGCCGATATTCGGGCAGTGATGCGCGAGATGGGCAAGGCAATGATGGGCACCGGCGAGGCCGAAGGTGAGCGCCGCGCAGTGGAGGCAGCCGAAGCCGCCATTTCCAACCCTCTGCTGGATGATGTCTCGATGAAAGGCGCGCGTGGCGTTCTCATTAACATTACCGGCGGCTCCGACCTGACCTTGTTTGAGGTGGATGAAGCGGCCAATCGCATTCGTGAAGAAGTGGATCCGGAGGCGAATATCATCTTCGGAGCCATTTTTAATGATCAACTGGATGGGCGTATTCGGGTCTCTGTCGTGGCGACGGGAGTTGATAGTGAGCAGATGATGCAGCCGCACCCCGCCAATCAGTATAAGTCGGAGCCACGTCAGACAGTTGCTGGCCGTGCTAAAGTGGCGGTGGGTGTGCGTTCAGGGGCTTTTGCCATGTCAGGCATGGATAAGCCGGCCAATGAACAGCCGGAGCAATTAGAGGCTGAGATCGAGACAGTCTCAGAGGTAGCGCCCGAACCCTCAAAAAAAAAGGATGATGCCGCCGCCTCTAAGGTGACCGGCTTTATTCCGCCGAAGCCGGTAGAGCCAAACCGGCCTCAGGACAAACCAAGCCCATCACTGCGCAGCGCGTCTTATCAGCAGCGGGCGGACGATTCTGCCGCCTCTGAGCCGAGAATGGATGATGCGCAGAGCGGTAATCTTTGGCAGCGTGTTGGCAAGGCATTTTCCATGCGTATTGACGATCAGGAAGCAGAGCAGCAAATGCGCCGTCGCGGTAATGATGATAAGCCAACGGTTGAATCCGCGCCAATGGCACAAAAAAGCGACGAAGACGCCAATGATTATCTCGACATACCGGCGTTTCTTCGTCGTCAGGCCAACTAGCCCCTGTTGACGTATAACGATAATAAGAAGGCAATGTGCCTCAGGGGTTGCGCTGCTCTCTATAGTTCGTTAACTGTTATCTCATGTAGACAAGTAGTACGGTCGTCGGCTTATGGCGATTGCCTTCCGTCATCATCCAAAACGCAGGATCACGCGTGAGCGACACAACTCAGCCATATCGCGTTCTGGCGCGTAAATACCGCCCGGTTAATTTCGATGAACTGGTGGGGCAGGACGTGCTGGTGCAAACACTGTCCAATGCCATCACGCTCGATCGCATTGCCCATGCGTTTTTGCTCACTGGCATCCGCGGCATCGGCAAAACCACGACGGCGCGTATTATCGCCCGGGCGCTGAATTGCATTGGCCCGGATGGGTCTGGTGGCCCAACAACGGCTCCCTGCGGTGAATGCGAACATTGCGTATCCATTGCGGAAGACCGTCATATCGACGTGATGGAAATGGACGCCGCCAGTCGCACAGGCGTGAACGATATTCGCGAATTAATCGAGAATGTGCCGTATAAGCCGACCTCGGCACGCTATAAGATTTATATCATAGATGAAGTGCATATGTTGTCGAACAGCGCTTTCAACGCACTGCTCAAAACGCTGGAAGAACCCCCGCCGCATGTAAAATTCATTTTTGCAACCACCGAAATTCGCAAAATTCCCGTGACAGTGCTGTCACGCTGCCAGCGCTTTGATTTGAAGCGTATTGAGCATGAAAAACTGGCGCAGCATTTGGGGTCGATCTGCGAGAAAGAATCCATTGATGCCGAACCGGCAGCCCTGGCCATGGTTGCACGGGCGGCCGAAGGGTCTGTGCGCGATGCATTGTCGCTACTTGATCAGGCCATCGCTCATAGCTCCGGCAAAGTCACCGCCGAGCAAGTCCAGAATATGGTGGGCATGGCTGACCGATCGCGTCTGTTCGATCTGTTTGATTATCTGATGGCCGGCAATGTGAATGAGGCGCTCAATCTGGCGCGTGCAATTTATCACGAAGGCGGGGATCCGCAATTGCTGCTGCAGGATTTGCTGGATGTGACCTGGTTCATGACGCGAATGAATCAGGCGCCGGAGCAACTGAAGGAGGATATCAGCCTGCCGGAATTGGATCGCCAGCGTGGCAGTGAGATGGCGGCCAACTTGTCTATCCCGGTATTGGGGCGCTGTTGGCAGATGATGCTCAAAGGATTGCAGGAACTCAAGCAGGCGCCCAATGCATTGCAGGCATTGGAGATGATATTCATCCGCCTTGCCCATAGTTCGACGCTGCCGACACCCGATATGGTGCTGCGCCAGTCGACACCGTCCGATGCGCCTTCGGCGCCTGTGACGCCCAGTTTGTTCAATGCCCCGGCTCCGAGCGCGCCGGTCGCATCATCAGGCGGTGCGGCGACAGCACAGGCAATACAACAAGCATCAGCACAGCCAGCGCACGAGCCAACGCAGGCCTTGTGCCCCTCGCCACAGGATTTTCCGGCGCTGGTCACGCTGTTTGAACAGCAGCAGGAGCCGTTACTGGCCAGTGTCTTGCACTCGCAAATACGATTGGTGCGCTTTGCTCGCGGTACACTGGAGTTGCTACCAGCATCAGACCATTTGCCCGATCAGTTTGCCCAGCGCATCAGCCGTTCATTGCAGGCATGGACCGGTGAACGCTGGATGGTCAGCCTTGTCACCGATGCACCCAACGCCCAGCCAACCTTAGAGCAGCAGGCTGAAGCCGCATTTGATGCCAAAAAAGCTGAGCTAGAAGTGCATCCACGCATCACAGACATACGCCGCTACTTTCCTGAAGCGGAAATATTATCCATTACCCCCAACCCAAAGGAGCCTCAGGCATGAATCAGATGCAGCAATTGATGAAACAGGCGCAGGAAATGCAGAGCAAACTGCAACAGGCGCAGGAAGAACTGGCGGAACAAATTTTTGAAGGCAAAGCGGGCGGTGGTCTGGTCACGGTCACAGTCAGCGGCAAAAGCGAAATGAAAAGCGTGGCGATCGATCCATCGCTCTTGACGCCGGATGAAAAAGAAGTGCTGGAAGATTTGATCGTCGCCGCCTTCAACGATGCCAAAAGCTCTGCCGAACGGGCCTATGGCGACATGATGTCAAACGTCGCCGGTGGTATGTTGCCGCCGGATATGAAGCTGCCATTTTAATGAATGACTGAGTGCAAGCGCTCAACATATGTCTGACAGTGATACACTTCCGCCGCGCATAGATGCGCGTCAGGCAGCGCAGGATCAGCCAATCGAGCAGCTCACCGCGATGCTGGCCAGGCTGCCGGGGCTGGGGCCGCGTTCGGCCCGACGCATGGTGCTGCATTTGCTCCAGCGGCGCGATAGTCTGATGAAGCCACTGGCTGAGAGCCTCCACCGCACAGCGGATGCCATGCAATCCTGCGATAGCTGCGGCAATTGGGATACGGTCTCGCCCTGCCATATTTGCACCGATCCGCGGCGCGATGTCTCGCTCATCTGCGTGGTGGAAGATGTCGCCGATCTGTGGGCGATGGAGCGCGGCAACGTCTATCGTGGCCTATATCATGTGCTGGGGGGCACTTTGTCAGTGATGGATGGCCGTGGGCCGGAGCAATTGCGTATTCCTATATTAGCAGGCCGGGCTGCTGCAGAAGAGGTGAGCGAGGTGATTATCGCGACCAACGCGACGATGGAGGGGCAAACCACCGCTCACTATTTAACAGAGCGTCTGGCTGAATGCCAGGTGACCATTACCCGTTTAGCACAGGGTATTCCCATGGGCGGGGAGCTGGATTATCTCGACGAAGGCACGCTCTCGACGGCACTTGCCGCGCGTCAGCCTTTTTGAAAAACGCTATAGCAGCATCGTTCCGATGCGCCTATCCGGCATATGCTCCTGCCGTGTCTCGCGTGAGACACCCTCATAGGCATCATAGGGAAATTCCTGCGGATCAAAGCCAAACGCAGCCACGAACTGGCTCCAGCGCCCTTCATCCAACGGTATCTCCGCTTCGAGATACGCATCGCGCAGGCCGTACAGATCATATTTACCCAGGATGACATTGCGTGTTTGTTCCCCTGAGACGAGCGGGTGATCTTGCTTGCGTCGCCGTATTTGCGCCATTTCATGGTAAATGGTCAGGCGTTTGCCTGTGCGCGTTTCACTCGGTACATGATTTAATTCTTCATCCTCCTCTGCGATAGGCCGAACGACTTCACCTTTTGTAAGATAACGTGCAAGCCGCAGGCTAGACACTCCTTTATGTTCTAACATAGAACGGTGATGATCCAGCACTTCATGCAGTGGTTTCGCATCAATTTGCGCTAACGGTGTTCGCCGTGGGGCGTCTGGCTGAGCAGCGAGAGGGCTATCCAATGGAACGGCAAAGGCATGATGCACCAGCCGATCCCATTGTTCCGGCTCATAGGGAATCTGGTAATGCTCAATCACACTTTTGACCGCCGTCACGATAATCGGCAGGGTCTCGGGGTAGGGGCGGGCAATTTCGCCACGTTCATATTGCTCAATGGTTTTGTCGGCTAAGCCAGATTTTTTGCCTGTCTGTTGGTTTAACGCATGTTCCATCTCCTGCAAATAGATACCTGCCAGAAAGCTATCCGGCCACCGCGTAATGGCTGCCAGCTCATCAGCAGAAATATGAAAGGTGACCGTGCGGAAATGTCGCAGCACCTCGCCGAAAGCCTGCATGTCGATACGAGGAGGGCGTTCATTATCGACGGAAGGGGGCTGATATAGGGCGGCATAGGCATCTTCTATCCGATCTTGATTGTCGGGCCGAACATAATCCCAATGGGCACGAAATCCGCGCGCAATGCGCTGGGCACCTTGTCCTTGTATGGTATCAAGATCCGGTAGGTAAGACGTAAGTTCATCCCAAACCGCTGCTGCTTCATCGGCGCTTTGCACGGCATTGAGTGTTTCAATGGCATCTTTCAAGCCGCTGATAAGTGGCAGAATATGCCAGTCACGCAGTGGGCTGTCCTCGCCGGAACGGGTTTTTATAGCATTGAAATTCGGCTTGCTCAGTCCCGGAACGCGGCCCACGAATGTATCGATAAAATAGCTGTCACGCATCGTGTCCGGAAATGTCTCATAGACCTGCAAAAAAGCCTGCATGAATGGATCGTCAGAACGTGCATCGGTAGTTTTGGGCATTAGACCGTATTATTTGTTTTGTTATTTGGCACTTAGTATAGTCTGTGAAGATGACAGTTTTGCGATGCCAGCTAGGTGCATCAAAACATGAAAATTGTCATTCCCGCGTAGGCGGGAATCTCATTATTCTAGTATACTCTGAATATATGGATATAGAGATGCCTGCCTTCGCAGGCATGACAAAGATAGTAGATCTATATAATCACGCCACTTCTTCTTTCTTCTCCAATTCTTTGGGTGCCGTTTTTTCCATCTCAGCATCAATCACCGTGCCCTGCTCCTGCATCAGGTAGTTGGAGATGCTATGCGGCAGTTGCTTGTTACGTGCCGGACTCACGCCCATTTTCTCCAGCTTGCGGGCGCGCGGCAACAGGCGGGTGTTGACTGAGGTCGCCATATCGTTGAAATGATCACTGGCAGATTTGAGGCTCTTGCCAGCCTTGCCAGCACGCTCCAGCATCACGGCGAGGCTCTCCAGCAGGCCCTCCACCCCTTCGACAATTTTTTCCTGATGTTCGCTCTGTCGCGCCATGCCAATATCATGCTTGCAAAGGCTGATGAGCCCGGCAATGCCGGATGGCCCACAGGGGATAATATCCAGCTGCTGGGCACGATCTTCGAATCCGAGGTCGGCGCGCCGCACCCGTTCCAATGCGGCTTCATTGGGCAGGTACATCACATTGAACACCTGGCGGATCTTATCGCCTTTACCGGCCTTGCGAAATACATCCAGAATCGCTGATTTATAATCCTTGCCGGAAAGCAGGCGCAGATGTTCACGCATGGATTTTTTCAACTGCTCCAGCGTGGCAGCCTCATCCTCCGTACCTTCGGCCGCTGCCACATCCAGCAGGAATTTGGAGGCTTTGCTGTCCACCACCATCACCCGGTGATTAGGTAGAAAAATCACCGCATCCGGGCGTAGGCGGTTGCCTTCGCCATCATCACTAATCGCATATTGCATGATGTAATCGCGGCCTTGCTCCAACCCAAAGGCCTTAAAGCTGTTCTCCAGCCCCACTTCGGCAAAGCGCCCGCCTTCAGCGGGTACGGTCAATGCCTTCCATACCGTAGCCATTTGCTCAGAGGTAACGGACACATCCTTATCGAGCGTCGCCACGCGCTCCATAATATTCTGAAAGCCTTTGTTGAACTGCTCGGCGGCTTGTTTCGCTCGGGTTTCCTGCTCTTTGCGCGAGGCTTCAGCTTCACGCTTATGATCTTCCAGCAGCTTGGTGGAGATAGTATGGCCAAGCTCTGTGACGGATGCTTTTGCATTGATGAGTGTTTGCTCTTTAAGCGTCTCAAAATCCTTTAGGCGCTGGTCAAAATCAGCCTTTTGCTGGCGGATCACGGCCAGTTCTCGCTCCGCTTCCACTTGCGCATCATGCGCGTGCTCGCGTTGCTGCCGTGCCTGATCACGCTCGGCGCACAATGCCTCAATACGTTCATTCGCCTCACTCAGCCGCGTCTCGGCGCGTGTTTCTGCTTCGCGAGCCGCTTCCAATGCCTGTTCTTTGTCGCCCAGTCGAGTGGTGAGCGTCTCCAACTGCGTGGAAACTTGTTCATGCTGCCCCTTCTCATGCGCCAAATCGGCATCCAGCCGGGCCATGTCCAGTTGCAGCTGCGTGAGTGCTTGTTTGGTTCGTGTCCAGGCCAATAACAGGCCAAACGAAGCAGCGCAGGTCAGAATAAGTGCGGCAGAAAGAAGATAGAAAGGCGACATGGCGCATCCCATTTGTTATAATCGGCATATGCTATCACGATTCACACGCAAATCCAGCGCCTGCTTAGGCCTCTCATGGCGGTTTCCATATCTATTGGCGTTCGTACTTATCATGGCAAGTTCCGCCGTACGGGCACAAAGTGCGCCACTCTTCACCTTGCCGCCGGCAGAGCGCCAAGCCGTGCGTGATGTTGAGCGTTACATCAATGATATTGATACATTGGTAGCGGACTTCACCCAGACATCGCCAGATGGCACGGTGGGGTATGGCCGGTTATTTCTCAAACGTCCGGGCAAAATCCGCTGGCAGTATGAGCCGCCCATTCCCCTGTTGATTGTCGTAAACGGCCCGGTGCTGGTCTATCAGGATTTTGAACTGGATCAGGTCAGCCACCTCTCATCTGATCAGAACCTCATGGCCCTGCTGGCACGTGATAATCTGCAATTTGGCCGCGATGTGGTGGTGCAAGAGGTAGAGGTATCGTCCGGGACCATCCGCATGACCATTGAATCACCAGCGGAAGAAGATGACGGTACACTCACCCTGATTATGCAGGCCGACCCGGTGGAGATTCGCAAATTAGAAGTGCGCGACCCAACCGGCCAGTTGACAATTATCAGTCTGAACAATCTGCGTTACGGCCAGTCCCTGCAAAATGATTTATTTGAGGTTGAGACGCTCAATCGGAGTCGTAGGCGAAATTAATCACAGCGTTAACATTTATATGTTAACGTAACGGCATGGAATTGACAGACAAAGAAAAAATATTCCGTGCAGTCATTGTGGCGATGGATGACCGCATTGACCAACTGCAACCCGAAGACGTGTTGAACGGACCCGCAGTGCATCAAGGTGCAGACCTGTCACCATTTGTAATAGCTTATACAACCAGCTATGAGAGGGAATTGCTGGAAAGACTGGCACAGCAGGAAAATATGCCCATTGGCGCGGTGTGGGCGACGCTCAATATGGTCGCGGAACACTTTATATTAGAAAAGCAAGCAACCGTTACCTTTCTGGACGATCCGACTATAGAGAATAGGTGGGAAATGGCACAGGCGAAATTAGATCTCAGCCGAGCTGCGTCGATTGCTATTTTCTCACTCCCAGATGATAAACTGATAGCATCAAATGGACAGGATATGCCTGGCCTTGAGGAATTGGCAACACGTCATAAGCGCGGGAGTACGGTCGGCATTCGCTCACAATATTCGAATGATATTGGCGATGCTGTCTCAGACTTGTTATTAGCATTTTCCCAGCGCGAACAAGGCCAGCGCGTGGCCTCCACCAACACGATCATAGCGCATTATGCGAAGAATGGCGGCGACCTTGATGCTTTATATAAGGACATCAAAAGAATTATTGAGGAATATGACCTGCAAGAGCATATGCCATATCACATGCTGCCTGCCGATTATCAGACTACGATTAGACAAGTCGCAACTAACTGGGCATTAAGCCATGTGATACCCGATGATATGCCGGTCGGCTCAAAAGATGACCCCCCGGACAATGAAGAGCTATCAAAGGTCAACCGCTTTATTATCAGGCAGGCATATAACAGGGGCGTGAGAATAGATGATGAATTAGCTCAGGCCGCTGGCATAACAATCGGTGATGATCGACATATAGAATGAAAATAAGGCCGGACGGCGACCCGTGCAATAACCCGTTACGGCTGCTTCCTTTCGGACCTGACCGGGTTGGCGAGCCGCACGCCCGCCGCCAGCCCAAACTGATTGTGCCATCAATTTATGCAGAACGCAATCGGCTATAGTCGTTAGATAGCATTTCTGCGTGCAACACGCCGCCTGATGACTTGCTAAAGCAGGTGATTTATGCGTAATGTCGATAGCATCATCCAGTAAATAAGTGCCGGGCTGCGTGCGCAACCTTACATGCAGCACCCTCCGGTCAGGATAATAGGCAGAACATGGCGGCATCAACACATCATCATGGCATTTCAGCGCGCCTTTCCGGCTGGCTGTACGCAGTGCTGGCCATCATCACCTTCTGTTCACTGATCAGCTATTCACCCTCTGACCCATCGTTCAACAATACCTTTAATGATGTACCGCAAAATCTCATGGGGGTGACCGGCAGTTATCTGGCCGATCTGATGTTACAGGTGGTAGGAGCGGCATCGGCGCTGCTGGTGGCGGCGCTTGGCATCTGGGCCTGGCGCTGTTTGCGCTCCCTGCCGCTTCCACGCTTATGGTTTCGTGTGATGATGCTGTGCATCACCTTGCCTGCGGCAGCGCTGCTGCTTACCATTCCCCCAACGCCCATCAGCTGGCCGGTGGCCAGTGGCCTTGGCGGTTATATGGGGTATGTGCTGAATCACGCCAGCGATGGAGTGATTCCGTCAGTGTTGACCATGATCGTCAGTCTGGTCGTGACGATTGTCGGCTTCATGCTGGCGACGGGTTTGCCTTTATCACCATTGACACATATGCGCACAATATGGGGTGCGATGATGTCAGGGTTGCATTGGCCCTCATTTTCCTGGCTTCAGCGTGAGCGGGAAGCATTGGTGGAGTCAACATCCCGAGCGCCACGCAAAAAACGGCAACGTCAGAAAAAGCAACCGTTGCACGATGCGCCGAATAGTCCTGTAACCATCGAAAAAGGCCCGTCGATCTGGCGTGATGAGCGTCCTGCAAAAGAGGCAAAAAAATCAACATCAGCGACAAAAACGCAGGATGAATTAACCTTTGGTGATAATCCTGCATTCAGCCTGCCATCACTTACCTTGCTGGCGCCGCCTAAAGGCGGCAAAAAAGAAGCGGTGAGCGAAACAAAGCTGCGTCAGCAATCGGAATTGCTGGAGTCGGTGCTCAATGATTTTGGCGTGTATGGCACCATTGCCAAGGTGCGCCCTGGGCCGGTCGTCACGCTCTATGAGCTGGAGCCGGCCCCCGGCACCAAATCATCCCGCGTGATTGGGTTGGCTGACGATATTGCGCGGTCCATGTCGGCGGTCTCAGCGCGCATTGCTGTCGTGCCAGGCGTCAATGCCATTGGGATTGAATTGCCCAATGCCTCACGTGAAATGGTCAATTTCCGCGAATTGCTCGAAGCGCCGAATTATGCGGATGCGAAGCTCCAGTTGCCATTAGCCCTGGGCAAAGACATCGGTGGTGACAGTATTATGGTCGATCTGGCTAAGATGCCGCACCTCTTAGTGGCAGGAACGACGGGATCGGGCAAATCGGTGGCCGTTAATGCCATGATTCTCTCGCTGCTCTACCGGCTCAGCCCGGAACAATGCCGGTTTATTATGATTGACCCAAAAATGCTGGAATTGTCCGTCTATGACGGTATTCCGCATTTGCTCTCGCCCGTGGTGACTGAACCCGGCAAGGCTGTGGTGGCGCTCAAATGGATTGTCCGCGAGATGGAAAATCGCTACCGGCTGATGTCTAATCTCGGTGTGCGCAACATCCATGGCTATAATCAAAAGATAAGCGCTGCACAGAGTAAAGGAGAGGTGCTGCGCCGCCGGGTGCAGACGGGTTTTAATCCTGAAGATGGCAAGCCGGTTTATGAAGAGGTCGATCTCGATATGAATCCGCTTCCATACATTGTGGTCATTGTCGATGAAATGGCGGATCTGATGGTGGTGGCGGGTAAAGATATTGAAGGTTCGGTGCAGCGCTTAGCACAAATGGCCCGTGCCGCCGGTATTCATATTATTATGGCGACGCAGCGTCCGTCGGTCGATGTCATTACCGGGGTCATCAAAGCCAATTTTCCAACACGCATCAGTTTTCAGGTCACATCCAAGATCGATAGCCGCACCATTTTAGGTGAGCAGGGTGCCGAGCAATTGCTGGGTATGGGGGATATGCTCTACATGTCCGGCGGCAGCCGCATCATGCGGGTGCATGGGGCTTTTGTTTCCGATAAAGAAGTCGAAGAGGTGGTGAATCACCTCAAACGGCAGGGCCAGCCGGACTATATTGAGGATATTACACAGGAAGATGCCGAGCCGGATGCCGTCGGCGGCGGCGACATGAGTTTTGGTGGAGGTGGCGAGGAAGGCGATCTTTATCAACGTGCCGTGCAGATTGTGCTGCGTGATAAAAAAGCCTCGACCAGCTATGTCCAGCGCCGCCTGAAAATTGGATATAATCGTGCAGCCAGCCTGATTGAGCGAATGGAAGAGGAGGGCATTGTCGGCCCGGCTAACCATGTGGGCAAGCGCGAGATCCTATTGACATCACCAGCTGTTGAGGATGCCTGATCATGACATCATCTGCATTTGCCGCCATTATCCTGGCGGCGGGTAAAGGAACCCGGATGAAATCCGCCATGCCGAAGGTGCTTCACCGGCTGGCTGGGCAAACCATGCTGCGCCATGTGTTGGATACGGCTCTCTCACTCTCACCAGAGAAATTGACCTGTGTTATCGGGCCAGAGATGGAGAATGTGAGGGCAGAAGCGGAAGCCGCAAATAATAAAGTGAGTTGCGCTGTGCAGGAACGGCAGGCCGGAACGGCGGATGCGGTGATGGCAGCAAAAGAATCCATGCAGGCTTATGGTGGCCCGGTGATTATTCTCTACGGTGACACGCCGTTGATTACGACAGACATCATCCAGTCGGCTATTGCCTCTCTGGATCGCCATGAAGTGGTAGTGATCGGGATGGAACTTGATGATCCAACCGGTTATGGCCGGTTGGTGATGCAGGATGAGAAGCTGGTGCGTATCGTTGAGCAAAAAGATGCTTCACCGCAGGAACTGGCGATAACACGCTGCAATTCCGGTGTCATTGCCGCCAAAGGCGAGGTGCTGTGGCCGCTGCTTGAAAAGGTGGATAATGACAATGCCAGTGGTGAATATTACCTGACGGATATTATTGGGCTGGCCAATGACGCAGAAATGAGCTGCGGGGTGATCACTGCCCATCCGCAAGCACTGATGGGCGTGAATAGTCGTATGCAGTTGGCGGAGATGGAGGCAATCTTGCAGTCCAGTCTTCGGCAGGCGGCGATGGAAAGTGGAGTGACGTTGGTTGCCCCTGAGACGGTCTTTTTCTGCAAAGACACGATGTTAGGTCAGGATATTGTCATTCACCCGCATGTCGTCTTTGGTCCGGGCGTGCAGGTGGAGGATCACGTCGAGATCCGTTCATTTTCACATTTGGAACAATGTTGTGTGCGCACTGGCACCACCATGGGGCCGTATGCCCGCTTAAGACCGGGGGCTGATATCGGCCCCAATGCCCATATCGGCAATTTTGTCGAGATCAAGAAGTCACGCGTTGGCGATGGCTCCAAGATTAGCCATTTGAGTTATATTGGCGATGCCAGCATCGGGCAGGGGGTCAATGTCGGTGCAGGAACCATCACCTGCAATTATGATGGCTACGATAAATTCACAACCGTGATGGAAGATGGCGTCTTTATCGGTTCCAACAGCGCCTTGGTTGCGCCAGTCACCGTCGGCAAAGGGGCGATGGTGGGCGCGGGCAGTACCATCACGGAAGATGTGCCAGCAGATAACACGGCAATTGCTCGTGGCCGCCAGGTGAATATAGACAATCACGCCGCGCAATTTCGGGCAAAAAAGCGCTCCTGATTTATAACTATTTATTTTTCCCCGTAGGACGTGTCTGATCGCTGGTAAGCCCGGGAGCCGTATTGGCATCTTCAGCGGCTTGCAACGCCTGCGTCAACATAGCGGTATTCATCACCGTCGTCATTCCCGCCATCACCTCCTGGTGGGCGCGGCCAACATCGGATTCAATTTGTTCAATAGCTTGTTGCGCGCCCGAGACCCATTGCGCTCGATACATAAGATCGTTGCGTTGAGCTCGATCCATAATTGCATCTAATTTAGCGTCTAATGCGTCATCACTCACTGGGCGAGAGGCCATAGTATCACCTTCGCTTATCGGCGGCTCGACGATACTCAGTCCACCTGCCTTACCCTGTTGTTGTGATGGTCGACTGGCACGGTGGGCCTTGGCCTGTGTGAGTGCTTCATCAAGGGTGCGCGGAATGCCATGCCCTTGCCGCAGGCGTGATTCAATATAATCCAGTGCGGTTTGCACAGCATGGCTCCGCACGAGGTTGAGCACCGGACTGACAATCGTGACCCCTTTCCGATTTTGATAGCCAGGTGGCATTTCCTGAGGTGCTTTTGCTTCTGCCCATTCCTCAACGGCTTTCATCACCCCGGCCATATTAAGCATAATAATATGATCGGTTTGTCCTTGCAGGCTTTGCTGCACCAGCCCATAGCCCGCTTCGCAGGCGGCGTTTATCACCTCGGTCGGGTTGCTGCGAAGCGCACTGAGATTGCTACGCTCCAGATGCTGGCGCACATGATGGCGTATAGCGTCATATGAGGCGGCATAGTTAATCGTGAGCTGAATGTTAAAATCTTCAATCGGTGCAGGCATGAATTCACACTTTCTTATTGTTCGTTGGCGGGACATATACTGTCATCAGATGTCAATTTTATGACAAAAAGAAAGGGATTACGACTATCTGTGCCAAGTTTTGCTATTTTTTGCCGCAATGCTCTTTTAATAAAGCTGCGTTAAGGCTGGGTGGAAGCGTTAAAGGAACTATATTATGTGCGGTATAGTAGGCATTATCAGCAAGGATCCTGTGAGCGAAAAACTGCTGGATGGATTACGGCGGCTGGAATATCGCGGCTATGACTCCGCAGGGATTGCGGTATTGAATCATGATCGGCTGGAACGTCGCCGAGCCGAAGGCAAGTTGCGTCATCTGGAAAAGGCCTTAATGCAGGAGCCATTGGATGGCGTGCTCGGGATTGGCCATACGCGCTGGGCAACGCATGGTGCGCCCAATGAGATCAATGCACACCCACATATGACAGAAGATGTTGCGGTGGTGCATAATGGCATTATCGAGAATTTTCAGGAATTGCGTGATGAACTCTCAGCGGCAGGTTATTCGTTTGATTCAGAAACGGATACCGAAACCATCCCCATTTTGGTCACACATTATCTGTCGCAAGGCAAT
The DNA here is from genome assembly GCA_964435165.1 of uncultured Rickettsiales bacterium. Classification (GTDB taxonomy): domain Bacteria; phylum Pseudomonadota; class Alphaproteobacteria; order Rickettsiales; family RI-342; genus CAYSXY01. The sequence continues at coordinate 38,746 of CAYSXY010000006.1, read as the reverse complement.
TCACCACGCGAGGCAGTGCAGCAGACCTTAGAGCGTATAGATGGTGCGTTTGCCCTGGGTGTAATGATTCGCTCTGCACCGGACAGATTGTTTGCGGCGCGCAAAGGCTCTCCACTGGCCATAGGCATCGGCCAGGACGAGATGTACATTGCCTCTGATGCCATTGCTCTGGCGCCGCTTAGTAACCGCATCTGTTATCTGGAAGAAGGCGACTGGGCAGAAATCACACGCGACGGCATGACCATCTTTAATCGTGCTAATGACGAAGTATCGCGTCCGGTTGTCACCTCGGCGGTCTCCGGTGCGGCGGTAGGCAAGGAAGGCTACCGCCATTTTATGCTCAAGGAAATTCATGAGCAGCCCGGGGTGATCGGCGAGACGCTAGGGGCCTATTATCACCCGGTGACACATGATGTCTCGTTGCCGGAGTTACCATTTGATGCAAAGTCGATCAGCCGTCTCAGTATCGTTGCCTGCGGTACGTCTTATTACGCGGGGATGGTAGCGAAATACTGGATTGAACAATGGTGCCGCCTGCCGGTGGATGTGGATATTGCCTCGGAATTTCGTTATCGTAATCCCGTGCTGCCGGAAAATGGCTTGTTCTTGTGTATTTCTCAATCGGGGGAAACTGCCGATACGCTGGCTGCCCTTCGACTGGCAAAGGAACAGAATCAGGATACGATTGCGCTGGTCAATGTGCCGGAAAGTTCGATGGCCCGGGAAGCCGAGATGGTCTTGCGCACCTATGCCGGGCCGGAAATCGGTGTCGCATCGACAAAAGCATTCACCGCCCAGTTGACGGTGCTGGCCTGCCTTGCGCTGGCATTGGCCGAGCAGCGGGGGGCGCTTGCCAAAGAGGAAAGTCGGCGCCTGGCGCATGCGCTGGCAGAAATTCCCGCCGTAATGTCGCAAGTGCTGGCAGGGCAGGAGAAAATTGCCGAAATCGCTATGAGCCTTGCCGATGCGCAGGATATTCTCTATATCGGCCGCTGGGTGAGCTTCCCCATCGCATTAGAAGGCGCCTTAAAGCTGAAAGAAATTTCCTATATTCATGCCGAAGCTTACGCTGCCGGAGAGTTAAAACATGGTCCGATTGCATTGATCGATGAATTAGTTCCGGTCATTGTGATTGCACCGCCGGATGAACTGTTTGAAAAAACGGCGTCGAATTTGCAGGAAGTCGTCGCGCGCGGCGGTCGTGTGATCTTACTGGGTGGTAAGGAAGGAGCGGAGCGGCTGCAGGATTACATCGCCGATGCAATCACCTTGCCACCCTGTCATCCCATGCTCTCGCCGTTGCTGTATGCTCTGCCAATTCAGCTTCTGGCGTACCATGTGGCGCTGCAAAAGGGGACGGATGTCGATCAACCGCGTAACCTCGCCAAGTCAGTGACGGTAGAGTAAGGGAGGACGAGAAGCGATGGAAAAATCATTCGATGTTGGGCAGTTGATCTTTAAGGAAGGCGATGCAAGCGATGTGGCCTATTTTCTCAAGCAAGGTAAAGTGGAAGTCTTGAAAAAAGCGGCACATGGCGATGTGCAACTGGCTGAATTACCGGCAGGTTCGGTGTTCGGCGAGATGGGGTTGTTTGAAGAAGCACCCAGATCGGCCAGTGTACGCGTATTAGAACCGGCAATCGTAGATGTGATTGGCGCGCAGGAGCTGGAACAGCTATTGCAGCAATGTCCGGTGCAGGTGCAGCCGATTATTCGCACCGTCTTTGATCGCCTGCGCCAGACCAGTCAGCGCCTGACGGAAAAAGAACAGGCGAAAACGATTGTGGAATGTGATTTTGATGAGATGGTGGTCACCCCTTTTGGCGAAGCGTTGGACGGTGCGTTTGACAGCATGACAGTCTCGGTTGCTCAGCTACCATTCCGGGTTGGCGGACATCTGAATGAAGAATCCGATGTCGTTCGCCCGGCCAGCAATAATCACCTGTCGCTTCCTTGCGAGGGCCCGCCACTACTCATCTCCAAAAATCATCTCATCATTGAAATTCAGGATGATAATATTGCCTATGCGGTGGATCGCGGAAGCCGCCACGGCACGATTGTGGATGGGCAGGCAATCGGTAAAGGTAAAATATCGTTCAAAGCGCCGCTGGAAAAAGGGGCCCATGTCATTCAATTTGGCGATAAACACTCGCCGTACAGCATTCAGGTGGAATGCCGCTAGTTCACGACTTTGGCATCGGGATTAAGCACCGAATCAAGATAACGCCCTTGGAAAAGGGAAATCCCGAATTGATGGCCATAGCTCAGCGCTTCATCCGTGTCGCACCGACACAGGATAATGCGGTTTGCCCCGCATTGTTTGATCATTTTGATCAGTTTTTTGCTGTGATTTGATGAGGTGTCGGCGATCAGGTCAGTGTTCCACTGGATTTTAGCCAGATCAAAGCCCAACTCTTCACGATCCAGTAGCGGAAAGCTTTTATCGGTCAGTCCGTCAAGGCAGACACGGTAGCCCATTTTTTGTACCATCTCCCGGGCGATCAGAAACGCCGACATATCGGCAAACACGTCGGATGCCTGAATTTCGATGACAATCGACACTTTGATCGACGGCTTGATCGCCTCATCAAAGGCTGCAAATTTATCCGATAAGAGTGTGTCGACATTGAGGTTGAGACTGATCGGGCGATCAAAATAATCGGCCGGACGGCGCGAGAGCATATCCAGCATTTTGGCATCCAGAATCTCGGTCATATATTTGAACAGCCAGCGATTGCTCAAAAAATCGACATTGGCCATGACCAGCCGCCGCAAATGAGCAATATTGATGTAAAATTCATCAAAGACGCGGCGAATCTGTTTACTGCCGCGTACCGCAGCACAAATAGGCTGACGCCGCATCACGCGGCTGAGATCGGCTGTTTCGATATCTTTGGTAATACTGCTCAGCCTGTCCGGTGTGAGTGGACGGATTTTCTCATCTTCACCGAGCCTTACCGTCGCCCGGCGGGAGAGCACATCGCGTTTGCTGGCTTCGACCAGTTTTGTTTTCGCCAAATCATTGACATTGCCCCAGGCCACACTGAGGTCATAAATAGAGCAGAAAGCGGGGTTTTCCTCACCATCCTGTCCATAGGCTAGGGGATCGTCCGTAAACAGGTAGCGTAGACGGAAAATCGTTTTATCAATCAGTTGTTTGGTAACACCTTTGCAAATCACAAAAATGTCAAAATCCCAACAGACATAAATATAGCCTTCGGCATCTTTCATAAAATCGGCAATGATGCTGGCAGCAATCCGCGCTTGATAATCACTTTTATATTGTTCGCCCAACCGGCTGAAGCGCAAATGGACAACGCGCCAGCCAATGGTATCATCACGAAGCGTGGACAGTGTCTCGACCAGTCGCACTTCGGCATCATTAAAAAAAGAATGGATGGTCATGAGTCAGGGCCAGCCTTAAAGCGTTGCATCATACTCATTATCGGCCTGAAATGTCGTTGTTGGCACCCGGGTCACACATATATATGATTCATATACATTGCCAATGCTACCAATAGCACAAAGCATATGACTAATCAAAATATAGTGATAAGATTATCAAATATTACTGCATATTGAGTAATGGTGTAATATCATATAATGCGTTATTCAGTTATTGGTGAGTATAGGATGGCACTGACAGCGATGTGAACGCATGTTCTATTGTCGGCATATGTGCTATGATCATCATTGTCGTTGAGCGCAGTGATCGAATCGCGCCCGGTGCCCTTTGTGCATCTGCATAACCTGCCTAGGTGGTTGATGGATGAAAAAAAAGCTGATTATAGCGATTATCCCCCTAGTGCTGGTGGTTATCCTGCTCCCAATGCTGGTCTCGTGGAGTGATCGGGCGAATGAAGTGGCCGCCACACTGGAAGAGCAGATGGGCGGATCGGTGATCTATTCCGGTGAGTATGATGGCACATTCTGGTTCAGCCCATCGCTCACCTTATACGATATCACCATCGAAACATTGACGCCGTTTGGCGAGGCAACCATCACCCTGCCTGATCTTACCATTCGCTATTCATATGGCGCACTTCTCTTTGGCGGCGATGCTCTCTCATCAGTTACACTGGCGCTTGATCAGCCAGAAATACTGATTCGAAAGCAGAGAAAAGGCAGCAAACTAGCCGTATTGCGCGAACAGCAGCAAGGCAAGCCGCAATCCATTCATGCCTTTCTCAATCAAACATTTCAGATTCCCGTGCATATCACCGACGGATCGGTGGTGATGCTTAAGTCACGTCGCCAGCGCGAGACATTTCAGATACCTGAGTTAATACTGGATGCGCGTCATACGCCGGGTGCTTTGGAAGTGCGTGGCACGCTGCCCATACGCGAACTCGATATAAGGTTGGAGGGCAGTGTTGGGATTGAAGGCGATGACGGTGATACGTTGCCATTTTCTCTGAGCGTGATGCATGACGGATCATCACTTGAGTTGACGGGTCAAAAGCGATTGATCGGCAATGCGGTGCAGGCACAAGGCGAGTTTGCCGCGAATATGACCAGTCTGGCTTTTCTGCCAGGATTGTTTCCAGCCTTTACGGCAGATAACCGCTTGCCGCAACATAACAACCCCTTTGAGGGAAAGGGTAAATTTGCTTACGAAGCCAAAGTCTTATCGCTGACCGATGTAGCTATTCAGGATGCTGAAGCCCAATGGAACGCTGCACTCAATATGGTTTCGCGTATGTCACTGCCATTAGAAATGCGCAGTTCCGTGAGGTTGGAAGGGGCCAATCTCAATGCGGTCATTCCCATCGTGAGTGATACGGTGCATGCACTGAAAGCCTATCAGCGTTCGCAGGCATCAGAATCATTAACCTTTACCGGCGACTACCATGTGCCATTGTTTAACGAACAGGCATCCATAGAAGTGGGGTTAGAAGGGCGCAATCTAACGCTCGGGCAGGAAACGATTGAAACGGTGCGCCTTAATGCCCTGTTAGAGCGAGGGCGCTGGAATATAACGCGGGCAGCTGCCAGGCTGCCATATGATGTTGCCGCCATCATGACGGGTGAAGTGCAGGAATTGAGCGGTGGGTTCCGCCTGGTTGGTAAGACCAGAATACAAGGCCCGTCGTTGCGCCAGTTTTTATCATGGATGAAAATCCATGCCCCCCACATACCGGATGATAAATTAAAAGAGTTTAACGGTGATTTCGGCATAACATTTGACCGTCAGGAAATCAGCCTGAATGGTGCCCGCTTGACGATTGATGGCAATCAAATCACCGGTACAGGCTCTCTCATTTGGCCTAAAGAAGCGACGCATGATGACGAGCAGCCACATATCCCAACACTCGATATTACGGCAAAATCGGACAATCTTAACATCGACGAGTATTTAGTTGCCCATAACTTATTGCCGGACCCTACTGAGCCCGAAAAAATGTTGATGGATGGCGATAAACCGCAGTGGCTTGTGAATTTTCCGCTGATACTCAAATTAAATGCGTCGCTGGAAGCAGGCGTGTTTCGCTCGGTGCCAGTTGAATCGGCCCGATTGCGAATGACGGTTGAACCGGGAAAACTAAACATCAAGACGATTAGCGCCGTGTTTGATGGCATGGCGATGACCGGAAAATACCGAATGGAAACAGGCAGATTGCGTCCACGCGTGGGATTGGTGCTGATTGGTGACCAGATTGATGTGTCCTTGTTCCGGCAGCTGATTACGGCGTCCACTAACCCGGATGACTGGAACATTATCGGCGATGGCACGGCCCATGACATGGCATCGGATGATGGCTATGAGCCTGTCTGGTCAAATATGCCTCTCACGACTTATCTCCTGGAACTGGTGGATGGCAGTTTTGCATTTGAAATTAAAAAGCTTCGGCTGAGTGATGATCTGGCGTTTGATAATGTCACCTTCAAGAGTACCTTATCAGACCGTTCGATGGCGATTACGGAAATGATGGCGCAGGGCATGGGGGGAGATATTGCCCTGACCGGCACCATTGTGGGGGGATCGGTTCCTTCTTTTGTCTTCGATATATTGATCGAAGGCATTGAAATAGGCGAACTCATGGCCCTCAAAACGGATGTAGATACGTTTTCGGGGCCGGTCAAATTTTCGGGCACGATATCTTCACAAGGTGTGTCTCACCTCTCCATGGCCCGGAATCTGGATGCGAATATGCAGGTCGAATCTGATAATTTGCAGGCTGTCGGTTTTGAAGCGAATGCCATTGCACGCCGAGTATTTACCGTTCGCACGGTGGATGATGTCAAAGTGGTGGGCGAGCAGGCGCTGTCAGGTGGGCGCACTCGTTTCAGGGAAATTCGCGGCAATTTAATTATCACTGACGGTCAGGCGCAGATGCATAATGCACTCGTTAAAACCGAGTTTACCCATGGCAGCTTTACCATGGCATTGGATATGCCGACACTGGTGGTCAATAGCCGTTATGCGTTTCGGCCAGTCTCGCGAACGGCGGCGGACCTGCCATCGGTTTATTTGAATATCGTCGGCCAATTGGATAATGCAGATGCGATTATTGATCTCAAAGAGTTAGAGGCCTACACGGCGAAGCGCGCGGCCCAAAAATCGTTCTAGCCACTATCATCCGGTGTAGCATTTGCTTTTCGCTGTTCCAGTGCCTCTAAGACCTGCCGTTTTGTTGCATTATCAAATGCAGCCCAGCCTGCCACTTCTTCCAGTGTGCGGTAGCACCCCTTGCAGTAACCGGTCTGTGCATCAATGCTGCACACCGCAATGCAGGGCGAGGGAACAGTTTCCGCTTTTTTACTCATCCAGAGGTCTCTGCTAATAGATGCAGCGCACCCTGCCCGAAAGAGAGTGCTGAGACTCCCGCCATGCTAACGGCACCATGCTGTTTGTAAAACTGCGCGGCCGACCAATTACTGTCCAGCAGGCGCAAGGTCATCCATTCACCTTTCATCGCCAGCGTCTGCTGGGCACAATGTGCGAGTAAGCGATGGCCGATACCCTGGCGGCGATGGTTCGGGCGGACATAAATATCCCCCAAATGCATGCCGCGTGTCCCGGAGCCGAGATCGTAACCGGGATAATAATGAATAAAGCCTGCGATGGTCGATCCCGCCCAGGCCAGGTCAAGAGACGGCCCGTCATGAGGCTCGAGGCATAATTGCTCCAGTGCCGATGTGCTCAGCATTGGCGCAGGCTCGCCTTCATCTCGCGCCAGTCCGGCGACCATAGTCACCACGTCTGGGCAATCATGGCGCTGCATGGGTTGAATCACCACATCGTCATGCTTGTGCGTCTGTGGTATCTCCGCTTTAATAGCGCTCTTTTTCATCTGCGAATGTGAATTCTCTATGTCTGTTATGCCGGAAGATTATACCATGCCTGAACGCTTCGCCACTCCCGATTATCTGGCCGGGCTGAATCCGGAACAGCAGCAGGCGGTCACCCGGACGGAAGGGCCGTCCTTAGTGCTGGCAGGGGCAGGGACCGGCAAAACCCGCGTGCTGACCACGCGAATCGCCCACCTTCTCATGACCAAAAAGGCATTCCCGGGCCAGGTGCTGGCCGTCACCTTCACCAACAAGGCGGCGCGCGAGATGAAAGAGCGTGTGGCGGCGATGATCGGTAACAGCGTGGATGGTATGTGGATCGGCACTTTCCACTCCATGGGAGTGCGCATCCTCCGCCGTCATGCGCCACATCTTGGCTTAAGCAGCCAGTTTACCATTCTGGATACGGATGACCAGATTCGCCTGCTCAAAACCATTATGGCCGAACATCATCTGGATGAGAAGCGTTGGCCGGCCAAAGGCGCGCTGGCCATCATTCAGGGATGGAAAGATAAAGCGCTGACACCGGACAAACTCTCCGCCAATGAGGTGGGTGGGTTTGCCAATGGCCGGATGCATGAGATTTATCGGCGTTATCAATCACGCCTGGAGCAGCTCAATGCCGTGGATTTTGGTGACTTGATCCTGCATTGCATCACCTTGTTCAGCAAGCAGCCGGAGGTGCTGGAATCTTTCGCCACCCGGTTTCGTTATATTCTGGTCGATGAGTATCAGGATACCAATATCGCCCAATATTTATTGCTGCGTCTGCTGGCGGCATCCCACCAGAATCTGTGCTGCGTCGGTGATGACGATCAATCGATTTATAGCTGGCGCGGGGCCGAAGTCGGCCATATTCTGAAATTCGAGAAGGACTTTCCCGACGCGACGGTCACGCGGCTGGAACGCAACTACCGCTCGACCCCGCAAATTCTGGCGGCTGCTTCCGGCCTGATTGCCCATAATAGTGAACGTTTGGGTAAAACCTTGTGGACGGAAGATGGCGCGGGCGAGAAAATTATCATCCGATCCGTCTGGGATGACCGCGATGAAGCGCGCACCATTGCTGAAAGCATTGAAGCGCTGCAACGTCGAAGCACCTCACTCAACGACATGGCCATTTTAGTACGGGCCGGGTTTCAAACCCGTTCGTTTGAAGAACAGTTCTTAAGTCTCGGCATACCTTACCGGGTGATCGGCGGCCTGCGCTTCTACGAGCGCAAGGAAATCCGCGACATGATTGCCTATCTGCGCGTCATCGTGCAGCCGGATGATGACCTGGCGCTGGAGCGCATCATCAATGTGCCGCGTCGAGGCATTGGCAAAGCCACGCTGGAAGCCCTACAACAGGAAGCACGCGCGCAAGGCATCTCACTGTATCGTATCATCAGCCAGCAATTGGAGCAGGGCGGGTTGAAAGGCAAGGCGAGGACGGAACTGGCGCAGCTGTGGGAGCTTTTCACTGAGTGGCGCAGCCAGAGCGATCAGCTAGCTCCGGGCGATCTGGTGGAACGTATCCTGGAGCGTACCAGCTATCAGGCCATGTTGGAAGAGGAGCGTAGTGAAGAAAGTGCCACCCGCCTCGAGAACCTCAAAGAATTAGTGCATGCGTTAGATGAATTTGAGACCGTCATCCTGTTTCTCGAACATGTGGGATTGGTGGCGGACCGTGAGATGGATGCCAATGCCAGCGATGAGATGGTGACGCTTATGACCTTGCATGGTTCCAAAGGGTTGGAATTTCACCATGTTTATTTACCGGGCTGGGAGGAAGGGTTGTTTCCCCACCAGCGCGCGCTGGATGAATCCGGCAAGCAGGGATTGGAAGAAGAACGGCGACTGGCCTATGTCGGTATTACCCGCGCCCGCCAGACGCTCACCATCACCCATGCGGCGGGCAGGCGAGTGCATAATCAGTTTCAGCATTGCATTCCGTCACGCTTTCTCGATGAAGTGCCGGATGAGCATGTGGAGCGCATCAGCATGGATGGTGGCCCGGCCGGGCAGTCGCGTCAGCGTTTGCAGGAGCAGATTGATAGTATTTTAAAAGATACTTATAGCGGCGATCGCGCCTATACATCCAGCCGCAAAAACACCTCGCCGATCAAAGCCACCGGTACGGCAGCCTTTCCTGTGGGGTGCAAAGTGGAGCATGCGACCTTTGGGGAAGGGCGTGTCTTATCGGCTAAGGAGGACCGGCTGGAAATCTGCTTCAACAAAGCCGGAGTGAAAAAGCTGTTGCAGGAATATGTGACGAAGAAATGCTGATTAAGCCAAAAAAGGTGCCGCTGAAGTTACCGGCTCGTTAGATACGGTGTTGTTTGCAGTAGCTGTCGCTTGGTCATTTGTATGAGCATTGACAGCAATATCGGAACTCATGCCGCCAAACAGGCCACGAAGCATATCCGGATTTTCCAGCACATAGCTAATAATATTGCCCAGATCACTACCCAAATCAAACTGCCCGTCATCTCCCGCAAATTGGTCAAAAATAGCCTGCTCACGGTCGCTCAATTCTTCACCGGCACTGCCACGTTTAATGATGCCATACAGACCAAACACATCGATCTCTTCTTCATCGACCGCATTTGCACCGGGTTCGGTTTCTGCTTCCGGCTCTGTGACACCGGGTTCATCTACCGCAGGGCCGTTCGCAGCAATCTCACCGGCGGCTGATGCTGATGCGCTGATTGCTGTCAGTGTCGCTACATTAATATTGGGATTAAAGAAGTCTTCCGGTTCAACCCCTACCGGCAGGCTATTAAGCGTGCCATTAATGACATCCTGCAACACAACGTCCCTGTCTTGATCGGAGTAATGTGTCGCGATATGGGCATTGATGGACTCCATGCCCGTATAATCGGCTATATCCATGGGGGGCTCAAATCCTGCCAACACCGGCCCGATAAAATCGACCATTAAATTGTTCTGATAGGCGGCGGCTAACGCAGGATAATCCTGTAAATACCCTTCAACAAATGCCACCTGCTGGTTGAGAGGCATCAAACGAATAAAGTCAACTGCTTCATCAACCGTTTTTTCACTTAGAATACTGGCTAATTCTGTCGCATTATGCGGCGTGGGTAGACCTTCAGTATTGAAAAATACCCCAAGATGATCAGGTTCTTCCATACTGATAGCGCCACTCGCTAAGGATTGCGCAATAATTGCCTGAATGTCGTCTCTACTCGCCATATTGATAGTTGCATGATTCGTTATTAGTTGTTCCCACTTTGAAAATAACACACAAATATGACAATCCGATGAAAAGTAACGAGATTTTTTACAGCGCGCGCGTTGCCTTCTCTAACCAGCCTTTCAGCGCAGCATCTTCAATATCCGGCAGAAACTGCTCAGCAACCATGGCATGATAGCCGTTAAGCCATTCTTTTTCTTTTATATTTAGCATTGTCTCGTCAATTAGTCGCCGATCAATCGGCGCTTTGGTAAGCATTTCAAACCGATAAAAAGGCCGATCACTCTGCATGGCGTCTACGGGTGAAATCACCGCCAGATTTTCAATGCGAATGCCAAATTCACCTGCTTTGTAATATCCGGGCTCGATAGAAAGAATCATGCCGGGCCGGAGAGCCGTGTCGCCTGCACGTTTGCTGATGCGCTGCGGCCCTTCATGCACACCAAGGTAACTGCCAACGCCATGCCCGGTACCATGGTCATAATCCAGCCCGGCCTCCCACAAGGCCTGCCGCGCCAGAATATCGAGCTGCGTGCCGGTGGTCCCTTCGGGAAAGATGGCGGTGGCCAGTGCAATATGTCCTTTCAGCACCCGGGTAAAACAGTGCCGTTGTTCTTCCGTCGGTGTGCCAATGGTCACGGTGCGCGTCACATCCGTTGTGCCGTCCGGATATTGCGCCCCGGAATCAATCAGATAAAGCCCGGCCGGGCCCAGCGTGACGCTGGTCGATTCGGTGGCGCGGTAATGGACAATGGCACCGTTTGCCCCAAAGCCGGAGATGTAATCAAAACTATCATCACGATAGTCCGGCACCTCCCGACGCAGATGTTGCAGCTGTTCGGCAGCCGATAATTCGCTGACTGTGCCATGAGGTGCCTGCTCATCCAGCCAATGCAAAAAGCGTGTGAGCGCCAACCCGTCCCGCGCATGTGCGGCCATGCTCCCGGCTACTTCACAGGCATTTTTGCACGCTTTGGGCATCAGGCATGGATCGACCGCATGATGCACTTCCAGTTCCAGGCTTTCCAGTAGTATTCCATAAGCGTAAGGCGTTGTGGCAGGGTCAAGCTGAAGGTGGCATGATGCATGCCGGGCCATGTCTTTAACCGTTTCTGCCAATGCTTCCGGTGGTTTGATGCGTATATGTTCGCCAAAATGCGCATAGAGGTCGGCATCGAGGCGGCGCTCATCGATAAACAGGGTCAGCAGGCCTTCTTCCTGCTCCAGTGAAGGTTCAAGCAGCGCGTGCGCCAGCACCAGCGGCGTATGCGGCACATCATGACCACGAATATTCATCAGCCAGCAGACAGATGACGGATCAGCAACAAACAAGGCATCAATGTGCTGGGCAGCCAGTTGTTCACAGAGCTGACGACGTTTAGATGTGCTGCTCTCTCCGGCATAGCGCATTTCATGAATGTCAATACGGCCAAAGGATTCCGAGGGGCGATCTGCCCAGATCGTATCAATCGGATTGCTGTCTAACGCGACGAGTTGTTTGCCATAGCGCTGTAATTCGGTGTTGAGTTTTTTAGCAGCGCGGATCGGCCAGAGATAGGGGTCGATGCCAACGCGCCGACCTTCAGACAGCTGGGTGCCAATCCAGCGCACCGCAGTCATCTCGGACAGATTATGAATCGTGTAATCATTTCCGGAGACTTGCTGTGCCGCTTGAAGCGTATAGCGCCCGTCGGTAAACAATGCGGCTTCCGATTCCAGCACCACCGCCTGGCCATTCGAGCCGGTGAAGCCGGTCAGCCATGCTAAGCGTTGGCCAGGCGGGGGAACAAACTCATTGAGATAGGCATCACTGGTCGGTTGCAGGTAAGCATCAATGCCCCGGCGCAACATTTCATCACGCAGCCTGCTCAAACGTTCTTGCTGAAGTGCCTCGCTATGGGCAATCGGGTCAGTCATGGCCTGCTTCCTTATGATGTAACAATAAGCTCGACCAGCCATCCTTATCCAGCCGTTCCTGCAGCTTCAAGCCATTGTCGGCATAAGCGGCAATCACCTCATCACATTGGCTCATCAAAATGCCGGACAAAATCACGGCACCATCAGCCGCCAGATGATGCTGAATATCTCCTGCCATGCCAATGAGAGGCGTCATCAGGATATTAGCAACAATCACATCATAGGGCGCTTTTGCCTGTATATCCGTGTGGGAAAAGCCACTGCTTTCAACGAGATGTATGCTGCGTTCGACCTGATTGATACGTGCATTATCCGATGCGACGCTGACCGAGGTCGCATCAATATCTGCAGCAATGATGGCGCTGTCGGTCATATCTGGCCACAGACGTGCTACCGCGATGGCCAGAATGGCCGAACCGCAGCCCATATCCAGCACAGATTCTGGCTTAAACCCGCGCTGTTGTAATTTCTCTAACAGCATCAGGCATCCGGCAGTGGTGGCGTGCTCGCCGGAGCCGAAAGCTAATCCGGCATCCAGCTGAATGATCAATTGGTCGGCGGGAATGCCTTCGGTCACATGTGAGCCGTGAATGAAAAACGAACCAATGGAAAAAGGAGGAAATCGGCGTTGCGTTTCTTCAATCCAGTTCTTTTGTTCCAGCGGGGTGATGCCGATTACCGGTGCCTCAATGCCAAGCGGTGCGGTGAGGGTATGAAGGCGCTTTTTCCATATTTCACGATCAGGCTCATGGTCACACAGTGCTTCCATCAGCCAGCGTTCGGGATTGCTGCCTTCCAGCGCGGTCAGGGCAACGGTGCATTCTGCCAGGGCTTCCGACATATAGTCGGCATAATGTCGTGGTATGTCAAAACGAACCACCCAGAGCGGCGGTTGCTCCGGGTCGGCGTCAACAGTGGAAATCGAGCTGAGAGTCATAAGGATGCGCTACGCTATCAGATAGTGTTGTTGTGAGTTGGAGAATATGACGAAAATCGCCATTTTCGAGAACCGGAAGTTCCAGTGTATATCAATACATGAAAGCCGACAATGAGCCGAAAGGTCATTGGAAGCGAAGCTCCCGGAGGGTGAGCCGAGTTAAAACGAGGCGAATCTAAGCGCAAAAAAATGGCAATTTGCAGGCTATTAAACATCTCATAACGACACTATCTAGGAATTATTCAGCATGTCTAACCATGCTTGTTCTGAAAGAATCGTTAAGCCTAGCGCTTCCGCCTTCGCCGCTTTGGACCCTGCATCCTTGCCCGCGACGACATAATCGGTCTTGGCGGAGACGCTGCTGGTGACCTTGGCACCGAGCGCTTCGGCCCGGGCTTTGGCTTCCGGCCGCGACATTCCTTCCAATCCACCGGTAAATACGATCGTCTTGCCGGAGAGGGGATGATCTGAGTTACCGTTGACTGCAACTACATCCTCCACTTCGATATGTGCAAGTAGCTGGCTGACAAGTTCCTGATTATGAGGTTCATCAAAAAATGCGACCAATTCCGCCGTCACTTTGGGGCCGATGCCCTCAATATTCTGAAGTTCAATCAAGGTGTCGGAATCGTCATCATGTGCCCCTAACATGCTTTCCTGCCAGTGTCTCAGGCTGTGATAATGCCTGGCTAAATCCCTCGCGGTTTCCTGCCCGACCAGACGAATACCCAGCGCATAGATAAAGCGATCCAGCGCAATCCGTCGCCGTTTATTGATCGCCTCAAACAGGTTGGTTGCTGACTTTGATCCCCATCCTTCCCAGCTGGCAAGGGGAGCCTCGGCGTTTTTGTCACGTGCTTCCAGTGTAAAAATATCAGCGGGTGAGCGAATCAGTCCTCTCTCCCAGAATGCGCTGACCTGTTTTTCTCCCAGCCCTTCAATGTCAAAGGCCTGGCGGGAGACGAAATGCCGTAAGCGTTCTACCGCCTGCGCCGGGCAAATAAGCCCACCGGTGCAACGCTTCACGGCTTCGCCCTCTGGTCGCACTGCATGACTATCGCAGACCGGGCAGCGATCCGGAAAGGCGAAAGGGATACTATCCTGACGGCGCTTGGTCGTATCGGCGTCCAGAATGTGAGGAATCACATCGCCTGCACGCTGGATATGCACTGTATCGCCAATGCGAATATCCTTGCGGGCGATTTCATCTTCATTATGCAGGGTGGCGCGTGAGACAACCACGCCGCCCACGGTCACCGGCTCTAGGACGGCCACGGGCGTTAATGCGCCGGTTCGCCCGACCTGAATAATAATGTCCTGAATGCGTGTCGTCGCCCGCTCAGCCGGGAATTTGTGGGCGATGGCCCAGCGTGGAGCGCGGGCAACATGGCCAAGCCGCTCCTGCCAGTCCAGTCGGTTGACCTTATAAACCATGCCGTCAATATCGTAAGGCAGTTGATAGCGTTGGTCGGCAATCTGTTGATAGCTTGCCAGAAGCACGTCAAGCACATCACAGCGCAGGGAGCGTTCATTGATGGGGAAGCCCAATCGTTTGAGGTGCATCAACACGTCCCATTGTGTCTGCCCTAGCGGTTCGCTGAGCTCTCCCCAGCCATAAACAAAGCATTGCAGGCCGCGCTGCGCGGTGATGCGGCTGTCTAACTGGCGCAGCGACCCAGCAGCGGCATTGCGGGGGTTGGCAAAGAGTGTTTTTCCCTCTGCCTCGCGCCTGCGATTGAGCGCGGCAAAGGCATCATGCGGCATATAAACCTCACCGCGTACTTCCAGAACCTCAGGAAGCTTCGCCGTGCTGATACGCTCCGGTAGGTCGCTGACGGCGCGTAAATTAGCGGTAATATCTTCACCGGTCATGCCATCGCCGCGCGTCGCCCCTTGCACGAGGACACCATCTTCATAACGTGCGGAGAATGACAGGCCGTCAATTTTCGGCTCGGCCACAAGGCCGATTACTTCCTGTTCGGCCAAGCCGAGAAAGCGGCGAATACGCTTCACAAAATCCCGAACATCATCCTCATCAAACGCATTTTGCAGCGAGAGCATCGGGACGCGATGCGCCACTTTATGAAACCCATCCGCCGGAGCGGCGCCCACCTGTAGCGTGGGGCTATCGGCAGTCATCAATTCCGGGTAGCGTTGTTCAATGGCCTCGAGTTCCTGGCGCAGTGCATCATAAGCTGCGTCACTAATCTCAGGCTGGTCGTGATGATAATAGCGCCGGTCATGATGGCGAATCTGCTCAACCAGTGCCTGGTGCCGTTCAGCGGCTTCCTCTAATGTTAAATGATCCGGTGCGATTTCCATCACGACCATCTCAGGCAGGCTCCAGCAGCGCATCGGCAGCGGCACGCGCCTCATCAGTGATGCGGTGCCCGGCTAGCATGCGGGCGAGTTCTTCGCGTTTGCTATGGCTATCCAGTGGCTGAATATGGGTGGTTGTATGCTCCTCATCATGCGTTTTCCAGATACGGTAATGATGCTGCGCCCTGGCAGCGACTTGTGGCTGGTGCGTGACAACAAAAATCTGACGTTGTTGCTTAAGATGATGATCTGTACGTTGGCTGGCAATCATGGCCAAACGCTGGCCAATGGCTTCCGCCACGGCTCCGCCAACGCCGGTGTCGATTTCATCAAAGATCATCACAGGCGTTGTTTCCACCTCACTGAGCGCCACGATCAAGGCCAGCATCAGCCGTGATAATTCACCACCGGAGGCGATTTTATGGAGGGGCCCGGCACTGGCCCCGGGATTCGTCGCAATGAGAAACTGCACACGCTCCAGCCCATCGGCAGAGCCATCGGGCAGGGGGATCAGTACGACCTCAAAGCGCGCACGTTCCATTTTCAGCGGGGCCAGTTGCGTCATCACGGCTGCTTGCAATTGTCTGGCATGCTGCGTCCGTTCAGCGCTGAGTTGTTCGGCATGTTGCATATATGCCGTGCGCAAAGCCACAATCTGTTGTTGCAGGCCGTCAATCTGCTCATCATGCTGTTCCAGCGCTGTCAGGTCACGCTTCATGGTCTCCAGCAATTCAGCCAGCTCATCCGGATGACATTGATGCTTGCGCGCTGCACCACGAATGGCAAACAGCCGCTCTTCGGTGCGCTCCAGCGCTTGCGGGTCATAATGCTGGTCTTCCAGCAGGGAGGTGAGGGCATCCTCCGCCAGGCTGATCTGATCTTCCGCCAGGCCCAACGCCGTAAATATCGGCGCCAATCTATCTTCAAATACCGGGTCGGCACCTGCAAGCTTGCCTTCAATGGCACGCAGACGACTCAGCACAGGTTCCGGGTCGCCAAACAGCTGCAACCCATGCTGCAGGCGGCTGAGAGAAGATTCCGCCGCCATCATCTGTTGCCGTTCTGTTGCAAGCTCTGTTTCTTCACCGGGCATGGGGGCGAGCGCTTCCAACTCCTGCACATTATGCGTTAAAAATTCCTGCTCGCGCTCGCGATGCGCGGCATCCGCCCGTAGGCGCTCAAGCTCGGTTGCGGCCTGTTGCCACTTTTTCCACAATGCTGCAACCTCCATGCGCAGTGACTCAAGTCCTGCAAACGCATCCAGCAACAGCACATGTTCGGCCGGATCCAGTAAGCCGCGCTGGGCATGCTGTCCATGAATCGTCACCAACATCTCGCCAAGCTGCCTCAAGGTTGAGATATTGACCGGCACATCATTCACAAACGCCCGACTGCGCCCCTCCTTGTCAATCACCCGGCGCATCACCAGCCGGTCATCACAAGGCAGGGCAAGATGATCAAGGAGGGCACGGCAGCGCGTCGCATAGCTCAGATCAAATTCAGCACAGACCGAGGCGTGATCCGCCCCGCTGCGCAGCATTCGCTGTTCAAAGCGATTGCCCAGTACAAGGCCGAGTGCATCCAGCAAAATAGATTTACCGGAGCCTGTCTCACCCGTCAGGCAACACAGACCGTTTTCGAAAGACAGTTCCAACTGCTCAATCAGGACAATATTGCGAATGCTGAGGCGACAGAGCATAGGAAGGGGTGCAGGTCGTTAAAAAATATTCAGGCTGGGCAGCCAGCTATCATCACCCGGCACCGGCAGGTTGCCGTCACTTCCTGTACTCCCTGTCACAAGGCGGTAACTATCGGCATACCATGCGCTCTCAGGGTAATTATGACCAAGCACGGCGGCGCTGCGGCGAGCATCATCCGTCAGGCCGAGACGGAGATAACACTCCACCATGCGGTGCAGCGCTTCGGGTGTATGCGTGGTGGTTTCATATTCTTCCACCACACGGCGGAATCTGTTAAGTGCAGCCATGCACACGTCACGCTGTTGATAATAACGCCCAACTTCCATTTCCTTACCGGCCAGATGATCATGGACCAGATCAAGCTTAAGCTTGGCATCCACCGCATAGTCAGATTCCGGAAAACGACGCATCACGTCATTGAGCGCTTTACGAGCCTGCTCGGTCACTTTCTGGTCACGGCCAATATCAGCAATTTGCTCATAATAACTCAGGGCAATGATGTAATAGGCGTATGGAGCATCGTCCGCCGCTGGATAGAGCCGTGTGTAGCTTTCCATCATTGCCACGGCATCGGCATAGTCACCACGCTTATAGCGGGCATAGGCAGCCATTACTTTGCCGCGACGTGCCCATTGCGAGAACGGGTGTTCCCGCTCAAGTTCTTCAAATAAATCGGAGGCTTCACGAAGTCTTCCTGCATTCAGGGCAAGTCGGGCTTCTTCATATAATTCTTCAGCGCTCATGCCGGAGGAAGCAGGCAGTTCATCCTCATCTGCGGTGCTGCTGCAGGCAGAAATGGTCAGGCTCAACAGAACAACACAGCACAGGGTTAGAAAATGCTTTGGCATAATGTGAATACTCGATGATAAGCGAAATACTCATTGCTATTAACATACTAATCCGCCACATGCTATATTGCAGGGAAAAGAGAAAAGGATTCATGCATGTTACTTACAGCGTTGGTGTTTCTGGCGGCCCTCATGTTTCTGGTACGTGGTCTACGCCACCCGGCTTATGTCTTGCATGCGGCGAGTGTTATGGCCGCGCTGCACTTACTTTATCCAGCTGCACCACCCATGCAATGGTCGCAGGCTGTCTTGGTGCCGGTCGTGCTGATGCATCTTGCATTGATTAACCTATGGGAAGTCATTCTCTATTGGTATGATAAGCGCGCGGCGCAATCCACACGCCGTCGCATCCCTGAGCGTACCTTGCACGGGTTAGCACTGGTTGGAGCCACGCCTGCCGCTTATCTTGCAAGCAAGTGGTTTCGTCACAAAACCAAAAAGCAGAGTTTCAGAGCGATGTTCTGGCTGATTTTTCTGCTGCAAATCGTGGCGCTTATCGCTTTTTTTGTATTTAGCGATGTCGCATCGCAGCAGCTGATGCAACTATTTCGCTAAAGCGTGTCTCGTCACAAAGATGATGCTTGGCGCTCAGGCACGCAGGTCGCGGGCAGGCTCCGAGAGATTCTGTTGGTTGGCAAATAAGGCACTGAGTTCTGCCGGTGGCTCGACAGCGCTGACCGGCTCGGTGTAGTCGCCCAT
Organism: uncultured Rickettsiales bacterium; assembly: GCA_964435165.1. GTDB lineage: Bacteria > Pseudomonadota > Alphaproteobacteria > Rickettsiales > RI-342 > CAYSXY01. Next base: position 19,837 of record CAYSXY010000006.1, on the reverse strand, counting down.
CTCAAGCAAGGCGTGCAAAAGCTGATTATTAATACTGTGTCCGGTGCGATATCCCTCGAATCGCCCGAGAATCTGGGCGCCGGCCAGATATAAATCGCCCAGGCAATCGAGCATTTTGTGGCGCACAAATTCGTCATCATAGCGCAAGCCGCTCTCATTGAGGATCGTATCATCGTCAATGACAATGGCATTATCCAGTGAGCCGCCTCGCGCCAGGCCGGAAGCCTGCAATTGTTCGACGTCGCGCGCAAATCCAAATGTGCGGGCGCGTCCCAGGCTTGCCTTAAATGATGTACGGTCAAAATCCACTTCCCGTTGCTGCCGTGCAATGACCGGGCTGTCATATTCAATTGCTACATTCATGGCAAAGCCATCATGGGGAAGCAGGGTCGCCTGACTATCGCCCATGGCCACGCTCACCGGTTCTGTGACCCGCAGATAGCGCCGCCAGGCGGGCTGCTCTTTGATGCCGGCGCATTCAATCAAAAAAATGAATGGTTGTGAGCTGCCATCCATAATTGGCACTTCCGGGCCATCTAATTCGACGCGCACATTATCAATACCGAGCCCACATAAGGCAGCCATCAGGTGCTCAACCGTTGCAACACGCACACCATCGGGGTTTGTCAGGCTGGTGCCGAGCATGGTGTCGCTCACATAATCAAAGCGGGCGGGCACGGATGGATCGCCGGAATGAATATCGGTTCGAACAAAGCAGATGCCGCTATCAACCGGGGCAGGCAGCAGGCGAAGCGCCACACGCTCACCGCTATGCAGGCCCGTGCCAATGCATGAAATAGAATGAGCAATCGTTCGTTGTTGCGCAAACAGCATGTAAATCTACCCTAAATAGAATGATGTCATTGTTCTTCCTAGCGAATAGGGCCGTCAATGACAAAACACGCTTTGTTACGCTATATTGCAACACAGGTGAAAGGTGTGAGATGAAAAAAGACACAGTGGACATAATTTTGTAACAGATGCTCTTTAATCTTGAGGTAAGAAACACCATATACTCGTATAATGTGCGTAGTAGCTCTGGATAGGACAACAGCGATGAAATCAGCAGAACGTGTGAAGCGATCTTTAGCCTCAGAAGCCATGGCCATGATGGATATGTCAGGCGTGGCTTATATTCGTGAAGTGGAACATGAGGACAGTAAAGGCTACGCGATTTTTTCGGCGGATGGAGCGGAACTGGCCGTCTTTCCCACGCGTGAAGCAGCTTATTACACGGCCCGGCAACATGAATTAGAGCCATTTAGCGTTCACTGAACGAATCGCCGGGGTGTAAATGCTTCCATACGAAAATACATAAATTCACAAAAAGATATAGTCGTTTAAATTTAGAATGACCCATCTGGCGACAGCAAGCCGAAAGGCTGCTGGACGGCAAAGCCGCCCGAAGGGTGAGCCGAGGTAAAACTTGGCGAATCCAAATAGTCGTTTGTCGAGCACCGGAATGATTGTCGTTTTCGCATCCACTAAGTGGGATGCGAAACTCATCTATAGGCACAACACTCCTCTTCGAGAGTGTTGTAAGTCTACATGACATGAGGAGCACAGACAAATCTGCTATTTGCAGCAATGGGTCATTTTAAAGTTAAATGACTATAGAAGAATAAACTGTCGCTTTACTCACCGTAGGTGACTTTTTCACGCACATGCAGGATAGTCTCACCGTCACGCAATAGTCGCAGCACGCCTTTATAGTCACCTGCGGGCCACTCATCATCGCCTTTTTTAACGCCGACATAGCGAAACATCGAGGCTTTGGGCCGTTCGAACGTCTCTTCATGGCTGGCCAGAATCGTGCCGTTTGGGTCCAGCAGCATGGTCATTAGCACATCACCTTTGCGCAGACCAGCAACATCGGTCCAGAAAATCATATTCTCTGAACTTAATGGCAGCGATTCGGGTTTTACCACGCCGTCACGAATTTGCTGAGCACTTGGAATCGTATTCATAAACCCCGCACCGAGCAGGCTGGTAGTGATATAGCCCAGCTGTTCCTGCGCCTGCTTCGACCACAGGCTGCTGTGCAGGCTGGCATCGCAGATGACATTGGATGGGCTGTCGGGTTTGCTACTCGCGGGCATTATCGTACCGGTAAATGGGTCAATCACATCCTGCAGGTAATGGACTTCAAAATGCAGATGGGGAAATTCGGTCAGGCCGGACAAGCCGACATCCCCAAGATGCTGTCCACGCACCACCTGTTGGTCAGTTTCTACCAATACACTGCCGCGCTTCATGTGACAATAGAGTGTCTTCCATCCTCCTTCATGACGAATCACCACGGCATTGCCGCATCCGCGTTTATCTAACGCGGCGCGCGTCTCGTCAGTGACGTAAGCATCCGCCATGCCATCGCGTGTGGCCTGCACAATGCCGTCTGCAGCGGCGAGTACCGGAATGCCCAAGGCCATCTCTTGCAGGTTGCGCAGGCGAAAATCCGTGCCTTTATGCCCGTCATAACTCAAAGGCCCACAGCGATAATCCTGCCACTCATTGCGATCCCCGTCATGGTCGAGATAGTTCTGAATAAAACACCCCTGCACTGCCGAGCAGTCTATCGGCAGATCAAAGGCGATGTCAGGGCGCTCTTGTGATGCGTTGGTGCTGCCAGCGATCATTGCCCATAGCATGACAACGCCTAAGGCCAAAAGCAGGACGTGCTTCAACATCAAGAATGCTCCCAATGAATACGGGCAATCACCGGGGCGTGGTCGGAAGGTTTATGCCATCCACGCACTTCTTTGCGGTTGGCTGCGCTTTCCAGGCCCTCATGCAGCGCCGGGCTGAGCCAGAGATGATCGAGCCGCCGTCCTCTGTCCGAGGCTTCCCAATCGCGCGCGCGATAGCTCCACCAGCTATAGCTTTTCTGATCTGTCGGCACATAGTGCCGTACCGAATCCTGCCATCCGTTGGCCTGTTGCATCTGTATCAGCATGTCACGTTCAATCGGCGTGTGACTGACCACATTGCGCAACTGACGGCTGCTCCACACATCATGTTCTAACGGAGCAATATTAAAGTCACCGAGAATAATGCGCGGGCGCTCGTCCATCGTATGACCCCATTCGGTGAGTGCTTCGACCATCTCCAGTTTCATGCGGAATTTGGGATTTTCGTCTGGATCGGGAATGTCACCACCGGCAGGAATGTAGACATTATGTAATTCAATACCGCCCGGTAAGGTTGCCTGAATATGCCGCTTTTGCCCGGTGCGGGCAAAGTCAACCGTATCGATACATTCCAGCGGCAATTTGGAGGCAATCGCGACACCATTGTACGATTTTTCCCCGGCAAAGGCGAGATATGGGTAGCCCAGCGCCTTCAGCCCCTCGACCGGAAATTTACCGTCCTCCACCTTGGTTTCCTGCAGGCAAAGAATGTCGGGCTGGTCACTTTCCACAAATTGTTGCACCAGCGGCAAGCGCAGGCGTACAGAATTGATGTTCCAACTGGCAATCGTGAATGTATTCATTCGTTCTTAAAACACGAAAAAGCTGCGCCCGACAATCCCAATCGGCCAATGGCCTAATTCATAAAGGCGAAAACGGCTATGAAAGGGGTGCGGAAATCCTTCCGGTAATGGCGAGATATCACTACCTCCACCGCTGGTTACAAGTAAAGCCGAAGCCTCCACCGCATGGATAGTGGCGCCGAAAATGGCATCGGCCAGCGCATCGTCAATCTCACCTTCAGCCTGCATACGAGCTCGGATAGCTGCGGGAATGATGCGGCTTAATTCCGCGATCATCGTGGTCATTGCCATGCGTAAGTCATCTTCACTCGCATGGCTTAGCGCCAGCGCTGCGAGCTCGTCCATCAGCCGGTCTTCTTCTTCCCGCCAACTGGCATCGGCATCGAGCGATGCTGCAATATCCAACGCATCGCTCCAATCATGAATATAGGCGACGCTGCAATCCGATGCTCCCATGCCGGAGAGATAGTCCAGAGCCAGGCCGCGATGAGCGGAATCAACCGGTTCGCCCACATGCGCAAACCACGAGACGCGTTTGAGCAAGGCGGTAAAATCACCAAGCGCCGCAATCGGGTCAAACGATTCCGAGTGGGAAGATGCTGTCATCGTCGGTATGGCATCAATATTTGCTGGAAAGGACAAATTCCGGATAAGCTTCCATTCCCAGTTCGGCAATATCAGGCCCTTTTCGCTCATCGGCAGAGCGAATGCGTAAGCCAATAGTGACCTTGATAAGGAGCCAGACAATTGCGCTGGCGGTGAAAGCAAACATGCCGATGACCATCACACCAACAAACTGGGTAAACAGATCGGCATCGGGATTTGTCAGCGGCACGACCATGGTGCCCCAGATGCCGCAACATAAATGGACAGGGATGGCCCCGACCACATCATCAATTTTGAGCTTATCGAGCAGCGGTACGACGATAACGACAATCAGACCGCCGACAGCACCAATCAGCATCGCTTCCCCGGGGATCGGTGTCAGTGGCTCGGCTGTAATGCTCACCAGGCCTCCCAACGCACCGTTGAGCGCCATGGTCAAATCCACCTTGCCATAGCGCCATTGAGTCAACAGCATGGCACTGATAACGCCAGCAGCAGCGGCCATGTTGGTATTCACAAAAATCGTGGCGACTGACACGGCATCGCTGATAGTGCCCAGAGCTAATTGAGAGCCGCCATTGAAACCGAACCAGCCCAGCCAGAGAATAAAGGTGCCGATGGTGGCTAAGGGAAGGTTAGAACCGGGCATCGGGTGCGATTTGCCGTCCGGCGCGTAACGTCCATGACGCGCCCCCAGCAGCAATACGCCGGCAAGGGCGGCCCAGCCGCCAACAGAATGCACCAGGGTTGAGCCGGCAAAATCGGCAAAACCCATACTGTCCAAAAATCCACCGCCCCATTTCCATGCGCCGGCAATCGGGTAAATCACGCCAGTTAGAACAATGACGAAGAGAAGGAATGGCCACAGCCGAATACGCTCTGCCAGGGTGCCGGAGACAACGGACGCTGCAGTAGCGACAAACACCATTTGGAAAAACCAGTCAGAAGCCGACGCATAGCTGCCGGCCTCAACCGCACCGTTGAGTGCAGCTATATCATTGGCAGCCCATGGCATGAATGTCCCCATATATCCACCATCAACATCAAGATACATGAGATTATACCCCACCAGATAGAACATGATGCCGGCGAGTGAATAGAGCGCGATATTTTTCGTCAGAATGGAGGTCACGCTGGTAGCACGTACCATCCCGGCCTCCAGCATCGCAAAACCAGCAGCCATGAACATGACTAAAAACCCACCCATCAGGAAGAGTAGCGTGTTAAAAATAAAGGCGGATTCAGCCGATACGGCCGCTTGGGCAGGGGCTGGGAGCAGGCTGCTGAGACCTATCAATGAACAAAAAATGAAAAAATGACGGGATAATATCATGGGTGACTCGTAGAATGAGAGCTATTGATTGTACTGCATAGGTGCATCGCCTATACTCATTTATGGCATCATACAATATTGCGCCGCAACAAGCGGCAATATGCTAGTGGTGTAAAAGGTAACGCGATGAAAATCCAGCAAATTGTTGCCGCTGCACAGAGAAGATCGAGGAGAAAATGAGCCAGAGCCGGGAAAATCGCTGTCCGTGTGTCATTGTCGGGGGCGGCATGGTGGGCCTTGGGCTGGCGCTGGCATTGGCAAAACAGCAGGTGCCAGTCACATTGCTGGAAAAAACACCTTATGCGTCACAAATACAAGAGGGGTTTGACGGGCGCGTCAGCGCCATTGCCTACGGAACAACGTTATTTTTAGAGGAAATCGGAGCCTGGCAGGCCATGCGCCCACATGCCGAACCGATTCTGGATATTCGTATCGTCGACGGTGATGCGCCGCAATTCCTGCACTATGACCATCAGGATGTTGGCTCCGACCCGATGGGGTATATTATTGAAAACCGCTATATTCGTCAGGGATTGCTGAGTGCTGCCAACGAGCAACCCGGCATTACCATGATGGAAGGTCGCTCACTCCTTTCCACTGAGCAGGCGGAAGGAGGCCTCACACTGCAGTTAGATGATGGGACGACGCTTATCACTTCTCTTGCCGTAGCGGCGGATGGTAAACGTTCTCAACTGCGCGACATGGCAGGCATCACCATCTCGGTGAAAGATTACCACCAAACGGCGATTGTCTGCATGGTGAGCCATAGCGAGCCACATGACGGCGTGGCATTAGAGCGGTTCCTGCCTTCCGGGCCGTTTGCCGTGCTGCCAATGACCGATGATGCTTCAGGCACACATCGCTCTGCGGTCGTCTGGACCGAAAAAACAACCTACGCTGAGGGGTATCTGGCGTTGGATAAAGCAGCATTTAATGCTGAACTGCAGCAACGCTTCGGCGAATATTGGGGAGAGGTCTCCATGCCGGGCAAACGCTGGTCCTATCCCCTGACCTTGCTAAAAGCCAATCGCATGGTCGCACCACGTGTAGCGCTTATTGGCGATGCAGCACATGGGATCCATCCCATCGCCGGGCAAGGGGTGAACCTTGGCCTGCGCGATGCACAAATATTGGCACAGAAGGTGGCGCGCCATCATCATGTGGGGCTGGATATTGGCGACAGCAGCGTATTGGATGATTATGAACGTGCGCGTCGACTGGATATCACCAGTATGATGCAGGTCACGGATGGATTGAACGAGCTATTTCGTAGCCCATTTGCGCCTGTTATCGCCGCTCGCCGACTTGGCCTGGCGACCGTGAACCGCATTCCACCGCTCAAACAACTGCTCATGCGCCATGCGATGGGCATCTTGCTACCCAGATAAAAGGAGCCGGGAAAAGGCATTGGTTAATGCAATTGTTAAATCCTTAATTGACAGGTGGGTCGTCTCTGCGTAATTTCCCGCAAATTTTCAAGCAGGAGGCGAGTATGTCCGCGGCAGATGTAGAACAACATAAAAATGAGCCAGTCATTCTTGTTAAAGGAGATGGCATTGGGCCTGAAATTACAGATGCAGTCGTTAGCATTTTGCAGGCCGCGGGTGCAGCCATTGATTTTGAAGAAGTTGCCTTTGGCAAAGATGCTACGGCAGATGAAATCAATGCCGCCGTCGCTCGCATGGCTGAGGTTGGTACCATTCTCAAAGCGCCGACATCCACGCCAGATACATTAGGCGCGACCAAAAGCTTCAACGTGACAATGCGTAAAGGGCTTGGCCTGTTTGCCAACTTCCGCCCGGCCTGGTCGATGAACCCCTATGTGCAGTCAAAACACTCCAATCACGATGTGTTGGTCGTCCGAGAGAATGAAGAAGGTCTGTATGCGGCGATTGAGCATCGGCAAACTGAAGATGTTATTCAGGCGCTGAGCTATAAATCTGAATCCGGGATGGAGCGCATTATTCGCGCAGCCTTTGAGCAGGCAATTGCCGAAGGGCGGGAACGTCTGACCGTGATGCATAAGGGCAATATCCTCAAATTGACCGAAGGTAAGTTTAAGGAAATTTTCGAGAAAATTGCCGAGGAATATGAAGAAGCTGGCCTTATCAAACGTAATATCGTTGGGCACGGTGATGCTAAAAAGGGCATTATTGCCGATGCACAGATTATCGATATCGGCATGGCGAAATTTGCTAATGATCCGGAACAATATAGCGCCATCGTCACCGAAAATTTATTCGGTGATATTTTATCTGATATTAATGCCGAGCTTGCCGGTTCAGTCGGAATGGCGGGAACGGCTAATATCGGCTCACGTGCGGCCATGTTCGAAGCCGTGCACGGCACGGCACCAGATATTGCCGGGCAAAATATAGCAAATCCTTCAGGCTTGCTGAATGCCGCTATTATGATGCTTGAGCATCTCGGCAAAGAGAACCCGCAGCACCTTGAGACGGCAACCATAATCCGCGATGCATGGTTGTGGACATTGGCCGATGGTATCCACACGGGCGATATCAAAAGTCAGCACAATGGCATGGTTGGGAGACTTGCCATGCGGGTAGGTTTAGGCAGGTTCTTAGGCACCAAAGAGACAGCCGTCGGAACACAGGAATTTACGCAAGCCGTGATTGAACGTGTGCAGCGCATTCAGCGCGGAGAAGAACCACAGTTAGGTGATTTGGCCGATAAACATATCGATTTCGCTGAGCGTGCCAGTGAGCGTGAGAAGCGTGTGAACTGGATCACCCGCCATGGCCTGAAGAAACTGAGCGCGTTAGACAGACTGACCGCCATTGACGACCAGCAGGAACTGCCGGATTCACGACAATCCCTTCAGGAAACAGCAGCGCATGAGTATAGCCGCCCGGAAAAGCTTCAAAAAGAAAGTAAGTGGAAAGGTGAGGCGCTTGACGGAGCGGATCTTTTCATTACCTGGACCGGAATGGATAAAGAAGTGATTCGACGTTTTGAAGCGGCGACGAATCTTGAGCTTGGCCAGCATATGCAGCTGGAAGCCTTTCGCACGATTCAGGAAATGTATGAATTTGCGCACTGGCTGCAAACGGGTCTTAAGCAGGCGATGCAGCAGATTGATGGTGCCGGAGCAATGCGGTTAACGGATCCAGCGATTGCCGACGTGCTGAACCAATGGGGAATTGACCGGCAGTTCCCGGGATTAAAGCCAGAGGCCTTTAATCTCACCGTTGGTGAGATGGCAGAGCATCTGCAAACCATTGCCAGCCAACACCGGGTGATGGTCGCTGCTACTAATCAGGTATTGGCAGAACGCCTCAATAATGTGGCAAAAGATAGCGGCATGCAGGTGGAGATGATGTCGAACCGTGGGCAGTCTGTCTGGCCGTATCTTATGGATCCGGACATGGTAGACCATGTGCGTGTGCGCTTTAGATTTGAGGAAGAAGCACATGAGCGTAAACCCGAAAATATGCAGGCTGCGTTAGTTCGTGTTGCTGAGCTACAAGTAGCTATGGCGCGTGATGGCCTAACAGTGACCAAGCATGAAAAGCTGCAAACTCACAATGATAAGGATAACCCGGATGTGCGCATTGCAGGATATGCCAAATCATATGGCCAGAATATGGGGGCAACGACAGAACAGGTATTGATGGCCGCTTAGGACGCATGACCAGAGTGGCATTATAAAGCTGAGTCTGGTACAGGACGGATTTTGAGCATGGTCACCTGATTGCGGTCTTTTTGCGTGATCTCAAAACTGAAATCGTGAAAAATGAACTGTTCCCCTACTTCAGGGATGATGCGTGCTTCATGAATCACCAGCCCGGCGATCGTTGCGGCATGTTCATCCGGCAGGTTCCAGTCAAACATACGGTTCAGATCGCGAATGGTCGTCGTGCCACGTGACAGGATGCTACCATCCGCCAGTTTGCGTACACCCATCGCTTGCCGGTCATGTTCATCATCAATCTGGCCGACAATTTCTTCCAGAATATCTTCGAGAGTGATCAGGCCTTGCAAGACGCCATATTCATCGACCACCAGGGCAAAATGAAAGCGCCGTCGCCGAAATGCATGGAGTTGATCCAGCAAGGTAGTGGTTTCGGGGATAAACCAGGGTTCCATGGCAATGGAGAGAATGTCGATATCATTGATTTTAACGCCAGGTTTGCGAATAGCACGCAGCACATCTTTGGCATGGATAATACCCACGATATTATCTTCATTCTCCCGATAGAGTGGCAGGCGCGTATGAATACTATCCATCACACGGGCGATGATCTGGGCCGGTGGCATGGCGGCATCGATACGCACCATATCGGTGCGATGCACCATCACCTCCGCCACCTGTACTTCGGCCAGATCCAGCACGCTTCCCAGCATATCCCGGTCGATACGCTCCATTTCCCCTTCCTGATGATGCAGATCAATCATGCCGCGGATCGCTTCGCGGGCCGACACGTAGGATTGTGCTTCGCGCACCCCGAAAAGTCTGAAAATAACGCGAACCATCGCATAGACCAGCGTGGTGATAGGGTAGCTGATTTTGACTAAAAACAGAAAGACGGGCGAGACAAACAGCGCCGCACGTTCCGTATGCTGAATGGCAAAGGTTTTGGGCAGTACTTCAGCAAAAATGATGACCAAAATCGTCAGGATCAGCGTCGCGGCGGCCACCCCTTCGAAACCGAATAATTGAATCGCCAGGGTTGTGGCCAACGCCGAGGCCGTAATATTCACCAGATTATTGCCGAGCAGGATGGTTCCGATCAGCCTTTCCTTATCGTCGCGTAGTCTGCGCACAAACGACGCACGCCGGTTGCCTTCCTTCTCCAATGCGTGGATACGCGCGCGGGAAATGGCGGTTAATGCCGTCTCCGAGCCGGAAAAAAAGCCCGATAGTAGCAACAGCAAAATGACAATCAGGGCGAGCAGGGTAATTTCTATTCCGGTCATCAAGCAGACTCCAATACAGCCATCACCGCATTAGCGGGAACATCACGTGCAATAAACGCCTCTCCGATACCCCGCGCAAGAATAAAGGTCAGACTACCACGCAGCGATTTTTTATCGTCATACATCGCATTCAGGATATCTTTTGGCGGCGGGGTGTCAGGCAGATCGCGAGGGGATGTCGGCAGTCCTGCCTGTTGCAGCAATGCGGTGAGTCGCACTGCATGGCCGGGGTCGCAGTGGCCGAGAGCAGCTGACAACTGAAACGCCTGCACCATTCCCAACGCAACCGCTTCACCATGCAATAAGCGACCGTCATAGCCGAAATATTTCTCATAGGCATGACCAAAGGTATGGCCGAGATTAAGCAATGCGCGCTGGCTTTGCTCGGTCTCATCAGCAGCAACGATTCGGGCTTTATGTGAACAACCGGTGTAAATGGCATGGCGCAGCGCAGGGCCGTCGCAGGCGAGGATGTCACCACTATGCGCCTCTAGCCATTCAAAAAAAGCGGCATCGCCAATCAGCGCATATTTAACGATTTCAGCGTAGCCGGCGCGCAATTCACGCGCAGGCAGGCTACGAAGCGTATCCGTATCGGCCAGCACCAGCCGGGGTTGATAAAAGCTGCCGATGAGGTTTTTACCGACCGGGCTGTTAATGGCCGTCTTACCGCCGACGGAGCTATCAACCTGGGCCAGTAACGTGGTTGGCAGTTGGATGAACGGGATACCACGCAGCAGGATGCTTGCCAGAAATCCGCCCAAATCGCCGACCACACCGCCCCCAAGGGCCAGAAGGGCGCTCTGGCGATCAATGCCCCAATGCAGCACGGCATTGGCCAACCGCTCCAGTTCCCCAAAAGATTTGCTGCCCTCGCCCGGGGCTACGGTGAGGTCAAGGTAGTCATATCCTGCCTCAGTGAGTTGCGTGGTGAGGATCGATCCATAAGCATTCATAACATGCGTATCACTGAGGATGATGAGGCGTCGACACTCCGGCAAGAGAGTTGATACCGTATCTGCTGCTAAGGAAAGGGCGCCACTACCGACACGAATCGGGTAGCTGCGCTGACCTAAGGTAACGGGTAATTCCAGGAATTCAGTCGGCATGGGTGGAGGCATCGGAAGGTATACGGGACACATGCTCTTTCAATTGGCGAATAATGGTATGGACGATCGCCGCATGGCTGCCTGCGGCGCTGTCGATATGAAGGTGAGCTTGCCGATAAAATGGTTCTCGCGTCGCCAACAGATTGCTGAGTATAGAGTGTTTATCGCCCTGTTCAAGCAGAGGTCGAGTGTGACGTCGTGAGACGCGTTCGACTAACACGTCAAGCGGGGCTTGAAGCCAGATACTGATCGTGCGTGCGTTAATCAGTTGCCGCAATGCGTCCTGCATATAAAGTCCGCCTCCGGTGCCAATAACGGAGGGCGGGCTATCAACTAACTCACGCATGACCGTATCTTCCATCCTGCGAAAATACGCCTCTCCTTCATATGCAAAGATATCACTGACACTCACACCCAGCCGCGCTTCAATACGCTGATCCGTATCATAAAAGGGTAGGCTCAGTTTTTTGGCCAGCCGATGGCCGATCGTTGATTTACCTGATCCCATCATTCCCACCAGTACAACGGGGCATGGTAAGGATAATGGTGGAGATGAACGGCGTAAAATCATAATCGATCGGGCTTCTGTGACATAACACGAGATGATTGCGTCATCACATGATGCGTCATGCGTTGGGGTTGAACGAAGCAGCAGACGCCCTTAATATCGCATTATTAGACGAAAGGCGACTGTCGCTCTCTTCACAACCATCATAATCATTCCTTGCCGCATATGAAACAGCATCGTTCGCTTATGGTTGGCTTGTTGGTGCTCATACTTATTGGTGCCGGCAGCTATATCTATCTGACGTCACTCGATATTCCGGCGCCGTCACGCCCGGTTGAAAAAGAGCTCGATCATGAGCTTTATATTGAATAAAGGCCCTTTTTTAAGGCGTTTGGCGCGGGCGACATCTTCTCTTGTAGGTATGTGCCTCATTGTAATGGCGTCAAATGCCACACTGGCCCGGGATAGTTCTGACACATTACCAGAGAGTGGTGCACCTCTGGAGATGATTACCCTGCCGGATGGTGGGGTGGAGTTACGTTCCCGCGAGGTGCCGATTGATCAGAACAGTCCGCCACACAGTCCGAATGCGACGTCATCTTTACCACAGCCGCATGCATCAGAGAGTAACCAGCCGAAAGAGACAGTCCGTTCACCAGTGGATGTGTCACCACAACCACCTCACATTAGATACGAATTGGAGAAAACAGAACCATCAGCGGGCGCCAGCATATCGCTGCCAGAGGCGGAGCAGGTGCCTGTCACGGGTATTATTGCCTCGGAACCGAAGATTGCCGTGAATACATTGAAAGATGTCTCGGCGGCCAGCGCCGGAGTCAAGCGGCCAGGCGAGGTGTCATTGCCTGCTGATATCTGGCAGCGCAGTACGGTCACGCAGGCCATGACCGCGATGAACCCGCTGCGTAATCTACAGGTTGCGACATTCCGCGAAAGCATAATTGATGTGGCGCTACTCCAAACGGCAGTGCCCCGCTTGATGCCGAATAGCCAGGTTGAAGAAGGAGATTTTCTCTATGCGCGGGTTCGCATGTTGGCGCAATTACAAGCCTATGATGCAATGCGGGCCCTGCTTATGGCGGTGCCACTGGCACAGCGTGAGATACGCTGGCATGGCTGGATGTCCTGGCACGATGTGACGGATTTTAAGTTCGATCAGGCCTGTCGTCTCTTACAGCAATTGCCGGGAAAGATTGAGGATGTGGTCTGGCAGCGACGCCAGCTTTTTTGTTATGGACAGGAAGGTGCGTTTGATAAGGCCGCCTTACTGGTGGAATTGATGCGTGAGCAGGGGCAGGAGGTGCCCTATTGGCTGCAACAATTACTGGCAGGGATGGGCAATAAACAATTGCCATTGCCGGATCATCCACCCGCCGCGATGATTGTGCAGGATGAATTAGATATGTTGGAAATTCTGGCGATGCAGGCGGCAGGCGATGATGTCGCACACGCATTATATGAGCATCAGCCGGAGCGCTGGGGAAGGGTTCATGCATTGCATCCCAGGCTTCCGGCGTCCGTTCGGCTTCAGGCGGCAGAGCAGGCAGTGATGGTTGGGGCGATGTCAGGCAAAGAGTTAGTCGAGCTGTATCAATCCATTGACAAAAAAGCATTAACACTGTCAGCCCCTTCAATGAGTGATACTGAAACCCCGATAAGCCGCGCACAGCGCTATCATGAGTTGCAACAACTGACGCTGGTGCAGGATGTATTAGAAAGGCTGCCTCATGTTATTGAGCAATACCGCCGTGCAGCATTAATGCCTGTAGCCGTGGCGCTCTATGGGGAAGAAATGCTGCGTCTGTCCCGTACCATCTTTCGTAAACCGGCGCATTTTGCCCTGGCGCGCGATATGATTGCTATCCTGTTGGGGGCCGGGTATGAAGATGAAGCCGGTTTGTGGCTGGAAGCGGTGACCTCGGCCTCAACCTATGGCATGGAAGGCATCGGCAAGGAAAACTGGCAAGTGATCATGGCATTGTTGCGTGCAACGCCGGATGATGATGCTATGATGCAGGAGGCGGGACGCCTGCTCAGCCCACCCGACAGCATGACACCGATTCAGCAACAGGCATTAATGCGCCTGGCCACGGTCTTGGAGGCGCTGGGGGTGGCGCTGAAGCCAGACACTCGCCAGCATATCGCACAGGCCGAGATACTGCCCATGGAGGCATATGAGGCCAGGGCCTATGATAGGCCGATAGCCTCTGATGAGATCGATCAGTGGGGTCAGCTATTGCGTGAAAAACGTACCGGTGAGGCATTGCTCTATGCCGCCGGTTGGGGCCAGATATCACTGGCCGCAAGACCTGATGAATCGGTGGCGTCACTGATTCGTCAGTTGCGAGAGGCCGAGCTCGATCATTATGCCTATCAACTGGCGCGTGAGGTGATGCTTCACTGGGTCTATTATGGCTGACGACAGTCTGTATCTGGAGGCATTTTTAGAAGCATTAACCGCGGAGCGTGGTGCGTCGCCACACACGATTGCAGCCTACCGGCGAGATATTTCCGGCTTTTTCGCATTCACTCATCACTCTGCCGTGACATGCGATGAAGAGGAAATTCGCCGCTACCTGGCGGAACTGAACCATCAGGGACTACTACCTCGCTCCATTGCGCGCAAACTCTCGGCCCTACGCCAGTTTTTCCGATTTATCCAAAGCGAAGGCCATCGGCCGGATAACCCTGCCACACATATTGACGGCCCGAAGACGGGAAGGCGCTTGCCACGTCTCCTGTCGCTGGCGGATATTGAACGCCTGCTGGACGTCGCCCATCAGGATAGCAGGCCGGAAGGAGCGCGGCTGGTTGCCATGCTGGAACTGCTCTATGCAAGTGGCATGCGCGCCTCGGAGCTTCTCTCGCTTAAGCTGGCGGACCTGCGCCCTTTGCTAAAAGAGCGGCAACATTTTCTCAGTATTCGCGGCAAAGGAGGGAAGGAACGCATCGTGCCGCTCCATGCACGGGCGGTCGAGGCGTTGGAGAACTATCTGACCGTTCGTTCCTCGCTGACACGCGGTCACACGGCGGCGCCATGGCTGTTTCCGGGAGGAAAAAATGCCAGAGTGACGAGCCATATGACCCGCCAAATGCTTGAAATGGAACTGAAATCGCTCGCGCACCAGGCCGGGCTGGAGGCTGCTCAGGTCTCTGCCCACAAACTACGCCATAGTTTCGCCACCCACCTGTTGGAACGTGGTGCGGATTTACGCACGGTGCAAACCTTGCTGGGCCATATCGATATTTCAACAACCGAAATCTACACACATCTGTATGAGTCACGGCTCAGGGAGCTACTAACGGAGCATCATCCGCTGGCGAAAGCGCATGAAATTTCATAAAAATGAAAAGATTGTGCGATAGGATGCCAATATGATAAACGTTTGAATAAAATAAAAAAGCTATTTACTGACCATGGCAAAAAAGCGCGTTATCGAACGCCAGATAAAAACCGGCCTGATTGGCGAAATGCTGGAAGAGACATTGGGATTGACGCCCGATGAAATGCGGCGCGTGCTTCGCCATCAATTGGAGCAGTTTGATCGCCATCTGGAAACAGTCCATCGCTTGATTAATGACGGCGTGATTACTTTAGATACGACTATCAATCTCGGGCGTTCGTCGCGCCCATTGGGCGAAGTGCTGGATGAATTACAGACCATGCGCCAGCAGGTGGAACAGGCGCGGAGCGGTAAGACAGCACTTACCGACGATCAACGCAAACAGGAACGCGATTTTTCCTTTCTTGCCAATGATATGTTCAAGGCCGTCTCACAAATGGAGGGTCTCGATGAGACACAGTTGGGAGTGCATCCAAAGGCATTCGGCCTGCCGAAGACGGGCCGTGTGGTGGCTGACGAACTCAAACTACGCAGCTCTACCTCGGTAGAGGCGGTTGAGGGGTTGAAGCATCTGGGGTTTGCGGAACAATATGTCGCGGCCATTGATGGAAAGAAGGTCGATACGGAACGCCTGCGTGAATTAACATCCGGCAATCGACCACAGATACCATTGCCATTACAGAACGGGGCTATTGATAAACGCGAATTTCAGCCTGTTTTTGCCGGGGCGGAAGAACAGGCGCTGAAGCCCGAAGCCGTGGCGCATAGTCTGAAAATGATGATGAGCCTGCTGCAGCAAAGCGAGCAGCATGGCCATCTTGAAGAGGTTTCAAGAAACCGCTTTGTCCGTCAGGCATTGAAAGAAGCCCCGGGCATTGTCAATGATGCCAAACGCTGGCTGGCCGAGGAGATTGCCGCCGATAAGGGCATGAAAGACAGCAATATCAATATCAGGAAAACCATCAATAATGAGATTAAAGGGGCATCCGGCGGCGGGTTTCTGGATTCATTTCCACAGTGGATGCAGAATGTTGCCAATGGCATCGGCGCGGTGGTTGATACGCTTGTAATCAGGCCGGCGACTTGGGTGATGTCACATATACCAGGTGTGAAAAATCTACTGCCGAATCATGACATGCCTCAGACGGATAAGCTTTTACTGGGGGTGGCAGCCGTGACCTTGCAAGAGCTACAGCTTTCGCAGCAGGAACGTTCCGATAACAGCAAATGGATGACGCGCGAAGACGCAACCACTATCCTGAACTGGCTGAACGAACAGGCCCACATATTAGGGATTGAGGATTTTGGCGCGCAGATGACCAAAATGGCCAAGGACGCGCGGCTGATTCGCAGCACCAAGCAAGTCGATGACGCGGTGACTCAAAGTCTGGTTAACGCCGTTGCACCGCCACACTCCTGATGAGTCTGTTTAATCCAGCATCCCATGACAATGCTTATATTTCTTGCCGGAGCCGCACGGGCATGCTTCGTTACGGCCTACTTTTCCCCATGTTTCCGGGTCAGCCGGGTCTCGGTCTTCCGGCTTGACATGACTGCGTAGCGGCACCACGGTTGCCGAGACTTGTGGCTCACCAACACCTCCCATCTCACCTGCCAGCATCGGGTTGGGGGCGAGCGATGGGTCATCACCATGGCTTGCACGCATGCGCTCCGGGTTGAATGCCCGCGGCATGTCCATCGGTTGACCCTCAATACGGATTTCCATATGCATCAGGCGTGAGATCACCGTCTCGCGTAATTCCGAGAGCATGCGCTCAAACAGGCTGAATGCCTCATGTTTATATTCATTGAGTGGATCACGCTGGCCGTAAGCACGCAGCGTAATACCCTGCCTCAGATGATCCAGCGCGTGCAAATGTTCTTTCCATAGATAATCCAGCGCATGAAGTACCACGCGCTTTTCAGCGGTGCGCATCACTTCCGGCGTATACCGCGCCTCTTTATCTTTCAGAATAGTCTCAGCGTGCTGATGCAGCCGTTCGCGCAAATCATCATCGGCAATGCCTTCCTCCGCCGCCCAGTCTTTCACCGGTACATCCACACCAATAATGCGTTTTGCTTCCTGCGTTAAACTCTCTGTATCCCATTGCTCCGGGTAGCTTTTCGGCGGGATGGCCTGTACAATCATATCCTCGACCACCTCATCCAGCATGCCGCTGACCACCTCTTGCAGGCTCTCACTATCGAGTATGTCGCGCCGCTGCTCATAGACAACCTTGCGCTGATCATTCATCACATCATCATATTTGAGCAGATTTTTGCGGATTTCATAATTGCGCCCTTCCACCTTTTTCTGGGCTTTTTCCAACGCCTTGCTCATCCACGGATGATAAATTGCCTCACCCTCTTGTAAGCCGAGCTTTTGTAGCACCCCATCCATACGTTCGGAGCCGAAAATACGCATCAGATCATCTTCCAGTGACAGGAAGAATTTGGATGCACCCGGATCACCCTGGCGACCGGATCGGCCACGCAGCTGGTTGTCGATACGGCGGCTCTCATGGCGTTCTGTCCCGATAATATACAACCCACCGGCCTCTAACACCTGCGCCTTTTCTTTATCCACCTCGGCACGAATCGTCTCGGCTTTTTTCGAAATCGCCGCCTCATCGCGAAGCTTGGCGGTTTCTTCTGCGATACGCATATCAGGGTTACCGCCGAGCATAATGTCGGTGCCGCGCCCGGCCATGTTGGTGGCGATGGTCACTGCTCCGGCGCGTCCGGCCTGGGCAATGATTTGTGCCTCACGTTCATGGTGGCGGGCATTGAGCACTTCATGCGGAATTTTATGCTTTTTCAAGACGCCGGAGAGTATTTCAGAGCGTTCAATACTCACCGTGCCCACCAACACCGGTTGCTTGCGTTTGTGGCAGTCGTTAATCAGTTCGACAATCGCATCGTATTTTTCCACGACAGTACGATAAATCTCATCATCATGATCAATACGCTGTATGTCGCGATGGGTCGGGATTTCCAGCACGCGTAGTCGATAAATATCCTCAAATTCGGCGGCTTCCGTCATGGCCGTACCGGTCATGCCCGCCAGTTTGGGATAGAGGCGAAAATAATTCTGGAAGGTGATCGAGGCTAAGGTCTGATTCTCGTTTTGAATTGGCACATCCTCTTTTGCCTCCAGCGCCTGATGCAGCCCATCGGAGTAGCGCCGCCCTTCCATCATTCGGCCGGTGAATTCATCAATAATCACCACTTTGTGATTATGGACGATATAATCGACATCGCGCTGGAAGAGATGGTGCGCTCTGAGCGATTGGTTCACATGGTGGACAACCGAGATATTGTCGATGTCATAGAGATTACTCTCTTCGGGAATCATGCCGTGCTCTTTGAGCAGTTGCTCGACATATTCCGTCCCGTCATCGCTCAAGGTGACCGTCTTGCTCTTCTCATCAATGTCAAAATGTGCGGCATCCAGCTCTGGGATAATCTTATTGGCCTGTATATAGAGATCGGACGTATCTTCAGTCGGCCCTGAGATAATCAGCGGCGTGCGTGCTTCATCAATCAGGATGGAGTCAACTTCATCGACAATGGCATAATGGAATGGCCGTTGTACCATCTCCGCCAGATCGTATTTCATATTATCGCGCAGATAATCAAAGCCAAATTCATTGTTGGTGCCGTAAGTAATATCCGCAGCGTAGACCTCTTTACGCTCCAGATCGCTTTGATTATGCTGAATACAGCCGACGCTAAGACCAAGAAATGCATATATCTCCCCCATCCAGTCGGCGTCTCGTCGGGCAAGATAGTCATTAACCGTGACAATATGAACGCCTTTGCCGCTCAGTGCGTTGAGATAAGCGGGCAGGGTGGAGACCAGTGTTTTCCCTTCCCCGGTTTTCATCTCGGAAATCATGCCTTTATGCAGCACCATACCGCCAATCAACTGCACATCGAAATGACGCAGGCCTAAGGTGCGCTTCGATGCTTCACGAACCGTTGCAAAGGCCTCTGCCAGTATTGAATCGACGGTCTCACCCTGCTCCAGCCGAGTGCGGAATTCAGCCGTTTTGGCCTTGAGTGCGTCGTCGCTAAGCTGTTCCCATTCTGCTTCCAAATGATTGATATGGCTGACGGTTGCATGAAAATCCCGCAAGATGCGATCATTCGCTGTACCAAAAAGTTTGCGGGCAAGTACGCCGAACATTTCAATTCCAGTTAGTTAGTTGGGTAAGTGAAAGTGAGACATAGGTGCGGGGGCAGAGGCTGTCAATGGCTCTTTGAGGCAGGTTTTCAATTTCGGGCGCTAGAGTCCGCCCAAAAGCGGCGTTTACATGGCTGGTTTCTTTTTTATATAAAACAGCATCACCCATATTAAAAGAACAGGAATAGAAACCCTTGACAAAAGTAGCTATGCGCATATAATTGAACAATGTTCATTATGGATAATAAAAATAGGGGCTGGCATAGATGTTTGAAACATTTATGTTGGCGAGATGAGACTAAAGC
>CAYSXY010000005.1:35783-72465 GCA_964435165.1 uncultured Rickettsiales bacterium | reverse complement strand
AAATGCCCTCTTAAAACAATAAAATCGTTAAAAGACTTTAAACAGGCTCTTAGATTGAGCCGAAGCTCGACTAACCACCCTACATTCAAATACAAATGCAAGGAGTTAGTATGGGACATGCACTTAACATATTTTAACTATTTGGCAACTAAAATTGGGCTTTGTAATCAGTTACGCCACCTGCTTAAACACCGGATCCACCGCCTGGCGGAACAGCTGACCGCTTTGGCTGTAAAATCCTCTGGCGGCGGCAATATCCTGCGCGGAGGCATCTCCCGGCGCGGTTGCCGCATTCACTAATGTAGAGGCATCACGGGCTGCTTTTTGTGGATCATTGGTTGGCGTGCTGCTCACACTCACGGCTCCACCAACCGCATAAAAACTGCCATCCGGCCCCTGCACGTAATCATATTGCGGCCCACCATTGGCAAGCCCGCCTGCCGCGCGATAATGCTGTGCCTCATGCATGCGCACCCCGATATCTGACGCACGCAATTGAGAAAGCTGCGCTTCTTCCGCCTCACTAAGACCAAACGTATCAGCAAGCTCCAATGGGCTTAAACCCAGTTTTGGCCCGGCCAGGTCACTGAGCCCATTTTCTAGTGGCGGCGGTGACGGGCTTTGAGAGACTTCCCGCCCGGCGGCATCTTTCGTCACCCGTTCCGTGGTAGTGACAGTGCCACCCGTTAAGTATAGCCTGCCATCCGGCCCAACATCATAGCGATATTGCACATTCACCTGTGCATTCGGCCCGGCCTCGGCAACAGCCCGCTGCAAGTTGGCACGCGCCTCAGCATCCGCCCGCAGCAAACCGGCAGCATTGCCACCATCATTGGCTGATGCGCGCTCAGACGATGCAGATGCATTGACCACAGCCGACGCCTGCGGCGAGCGCGGGCTGACTGTCGCACCGGTATATTGATTCAATCGATTTAACAAGCTGTTAGCTGTCTGCATCCTACTATTCGTCTGTACAGCATATCACTAGATAACAAGACGTTATATTAACACAAAAACCGTCAAGGAACGATAAATAACTGCCTGCACACCCGAAACTACTGAAAATACAGCACCGCATTGTGAAACATCTGCATCCCGTCTGATTCCACCGGCAAGGCTTTGCCAGCACGGCGATACTGCTCCTTTAGCAGCGGCCAATCATCACGTTGCGTGAAATACATGCCACGCTCCGGGTGCGGCATCATCGCCAGCACACGGCCAGTCGGGTCAAGCACGGCAGCAATATCATCCATCGACCCGTTAGGATTAACCGGAAATGCGCCATCAGCCGCCTTGCCCTCGCTATCGACATAGCGCAGCGCCACCAGCCCCTCATCACGCAGATAGTCCAATGTCTCGCCACTCATCACCATATTGCCTTCGCCATGGGCGACCGGAATATGCATTTGCGCAATCCCTTCAAGCCAGACAGAGCGTGCGCCCATGCTCGCCACATCCACCCAGCGACATTGGTACCGGTTCGTCGCATTATAAATCACCGACACACGCTTTCCAGCAGCGACAGCCTCCAACCCCGGTACCAGCCCAAGATGCGTCAGAATCTGGCAGCCATTGCAAATCCCCAGCACCAGCTTATCCTGCTCGACAAACGCCGCCAACGGCTCCATAAGCCGATTACGCAGCCGGTTGGCAAAGGCATTGCCGGACCCGGTATCATCGCCATAGGAAAACCCACCCGGCACCATCAATATCTGGTATTGCTCTAACCGTTCCGGCGCGGCAATCACATCATTGATATGCACAATATCACCGGTTGCCCCACAATGCTCAAAGGCATGGAGGCTTTCTTCCTCACAATTGAGGCCATAGCCGGAAAGAACAAGTACATTTGGCTGAACCATCGCTCGGACTCCCTCTAGGCTCTGTTAACGATTAAGTTAATGTTTTGTTGCTGGCAAAGATTTTCAGTTCGCAAGGCAAAGCGCGCAGGGAAATATGGTCCATTTTTCAAGTGCTTTAACACAGCGAATGGAAATCTTTGCCGCAACCTGCAAGGCCATGGCTGATTGCGTCGACTAACGGCAGAAAACTTATGCTGATGATGAACCACATTACCATCAACATTTTCCTTGTTATGCAACGCAATCAATCTCATGGCAAAATCCTTAAATTAATCGGCAACAGAGCCTAATAATCAGCAAGCGGCGCGTGATAGCACGCGCTGAGTTCTGTGATGTTAAATGTCTCTCCTGCCAATACCAGTTCAGGTTTCTCTGCCACCTCACCAATACAGGCATATGCAGTGCCTTGTATTGCACGCTCAAATGCTGCCTGGTCTTGTGGCGCAACGGTGACCAATAGCCGCCCGAGTGATTCGGAGAACAATAATTGCTGGTGATTAAGCCCCTCTGCCTGCGGCACAGCCTCAAGCTCTATCTTGGCCCCCAACTGGCCAGCAATGCAGCTTTTGGCCAGCGCAACGCCAAGTCCGCCCAGCGTCACCGCCAGTGCGGAAGCCACCAGCCCATCGCGCACCGCATCGTGATAGGCGTGATAACGTGCAATAGCCGCCTCCACATCCAATTGTGGCACCCGCACTCCCAGCACGCCCTGCATAGCATAATATTCCGACCCGCCCAGCTCATCGCGTGTCTGCCCCAACACATAAATCAGGTCGCCCGGCAGTTTAGCGTCAAGCGACACCGCCTGCGTCACATCATCCATGACGCCAAGTGCGGAAATCAACAAGGTCGGCGGAATAGCCACATGCACCGGCTGACCGTCGGCATCATAGCCACGGAAATCATTGAACATGCTATCCTTACCGGAAATATAAGGAGTGCCATAAGCCACTGCTACATCATGACACGCTTCCGCCGCCTTCTTCAATTGCCACAACCGCTCCGGGTTGGTCGAATCACACCAGCAGAAATTATCGCACAGCGCCAGATGATCCAGTGACGCGCCAACCGCCACCGCATTACGCACGGCAATGTCGATGCTTGCCGCCGCCATCGCATAACAATCAATGTCACTATAACGCGGTGCCAGTCCCTGAGAAAGGACTGCACCCTTGAGCGATCCCAACACAGGCCGCGCAACGGTTGCTTCAGCAAACACCTGGCCTTTGCCTTGCAATGGCTTGAGCACCGACACACCCTGCACTTCATGGTCAAACTGCGTGGCAATGAATGCTTTACTGCAGATATTCAATCGTGACAGCATTGCCGGTAATGCCTCGGCCACGACCTGGTGTTGCGGTGTCGGCTCCTTATCCTGATGCGTCATGGGCGATGTATGCAGCGTCATCATCGGCTGGCCATCATGCATAAAGGCCATGCTCATATCCATCACCATCTCACCCTGATAGCGCAATTGCGCCCGCCCGGAATCAGTAAATTCACCAATGACCGTTGCTTCCGATCCTCGCGATGCGATCAGCGCCACCAAAGCATCAACATTCTCTGGAGGCACGGCGAGCGTCATCCGCTCCTGTGATTCGGAAATCCAGATCTCCCACGGGCTCATGCCCGGATATTTGAGCGGCACCTTGTCAAGATCAACGAGAAACCCGCCGGACTGCTCGGCCATCTCTCCAATGGAGGAGGATAAGCCACCGGCACCATTATCGGTAATGGCGTGATAGAGCCCCTGCTCTCGCGCCTCACGCACCAGCGCGTCTGAGAATTTTTTCTGCGTGATGGGATCGCCAATCTGCACCGCCGTCGCCGGGCTACCTTCATCCAACGCCACGGATGAAAAAGTTGCACCGTGAATACCATCTTTCCCAACGCGCCCGCCAAGCATCACAATGACATCGCCGGGCTGCGCCCCTTTTTCGTGTGACGGTTTGCCAGCCACCTTACGTGGAATCAATCCAACGGTACCAACGTAAACCAGCGGTTTGCCTGCATAACGCTCATCGAAATAAGCAAACCCTTGTGGCGTAGGAATACCCGAACAGTTCCCGCCTTCATTCACCCCATGCACCACCCCATCCATGATGGTTCGCGGTGAGAGCATTGGCATCGACTGATTGGGCCCACGATAATAATCCGGCTCACTGGCTGGATCGGCAAAGCAAAACCCGTAACGGTTAAGCACGGGCTTTGCTCCCATGCCAAAGCCGAGACAGTCACGATTCACCCCGACAATCCCGGTAATCGCGCCACCAAACGGGTCGAGAGCAGAGGGGCTGTTATGTGTCTCCACCTTATCGGTCAGCAACCAATCCTCATCAAACACAATCGCTCCGGCATTATCACTGAACACCGACACGCAAATATCCTTATTCCCCTTGCGCTCACGAATCGCCTCAGTCGCACCGCGTATATAACGCCGGAAAATACCTTCTTTCACTTCATCTATCGGCGAAGCAAAAATCGTATGCTTGCAATGCTCCGACCAGGTTTGCGCCAGGCACTCTAGCTCAATATCACGGGGAGGGCGGCCTTCTTCTTCATCAAAATAGGTGCGAATCGCCTTCAACTCTTCCAGGTTTAATCCCAATGGGCCTCGATAGGTGCCGTCCGGATTCGGCACCCCGCGTTTGCCGATCTGCTCGAGTTGATCGTCCGGCAGATGTAAATCGACGCTGTCCGCAACCTGACGTTCATGTAGCTGCACCTTCGGTACAATGAATGGCATGCCGCCTTCATCACGAAATGCTGTCGCATCCTTGATATGAACACGCTGAATCAGCGGATTGGACTGAGCAAACGCAAAGGCGGTAATATCATCACGGCTCAACTCACCACGCACGAACAACAAGCGTGACGTGTACACACCCTCACCTTCGCCAAAATGCTGCCCTGTCAGATCCTCGATGATCTCACGCGCCGTCGTGGCAACATTATCCGTCACCCCTGGCAGAAACCCAATTTCCACGGCCCAGTCAAACGGCACGGGCAGCGCAGTGCCGGTCGCGGCCGTCAACACACGATGTGATTGTGTCACCGGATTTGTCAAAGACTGGGCAATCTGCACCAGGACAGAATGCTCAAAGAGCTTATCGATCGTATAAATATCTGCCTGCGTCACATGCATGATCGCAAAATCACAGGCATAGCGCTTCTGAATGACGGCCCCGCGCGGATCATAGCCCACTGCTTCTGTATTGGGAAAAATTTCAATGCGCGCAGTCATATGATACAATTCGTCCTTAACGTGACAGTCTCTTTCGGGCTATGTAGCAATAATGAGTCGTCCGGCAAAGCCTTATTATCTGCTTTTTCTCACCATTGCCTGCACAATGTTGTGCATTGCCAATGCTGGACATGCCGATACAACAGCAACATCTGAGGAATGGCGTACCGTCACAGAGGTGCTGGACGGTGACACGCTGATTCTCGACCACCATGAAACCGTGCGGTTGGTCGGCATTCAGGCGCCGGAAATCGGGCACAATGATAAACCAGATGAACCACTGGCTCGTGACGCCACTGAGCGCCTGCGTGAATTGGCATTGAACCGGCAGGTTCGCTTAGTCTCCGCCGGCCGCACGCGTGATCGTTACCATCGGCGCCTTGCCCAATTGCATCGCAAGGACGGCCTCTGGCTGCAAGAAACATTGATCAGAGACGGATTCGCCCATGTTTACAGCTTTCCGGATAATCGAACCTATGTTAGTGAACTGCTCATTGCAGAGCAAGAAGCACGACAAAAACGGCATGGCATCTGGTCACTCAATCGCTATCAATCGGTGCCACATGATGAAGCCACCAACCGCCTGCATGAATATGCATTTATTGAAGGCGTGATTCACAAAGTCAGCAAAGTGAGGGATCGCTGGTATGTGAATTTTGATAAAAACTGGCGTGAGGATTTCACCATTTTCATCGCCGCCAGACACGCGAAAACCATCGCAGAATATTTCGGATTGGACACGCTAACACAATTGCGCCATCAGCCGGTGCGAGTACGTGGGCATGTATTTTTCAAAAACGGGCCGATGATTCGCCTGACCCACCCAGAGCAGTTGGAAATACTCTCAAATACCCGATAAATGCAGCCTTCTCAGTTGAGAGTTTATTAACCGAACTGAGGTTAAAATACATTCGTATCCATTATTATGAAACGTGTCATTACGCCCGCATGTCCGCTGCCCGAAAACAGAATAATGCTCCTGCCAGCGATATCGCCAAATTGGCACTGCCACTCATGGCGCAGCATGGGGTGGAGCCAACGCCGGAGAACTATGCTGTCTGGTTCGAATATATCAAAGCCAGTAATAAAAAACTCAAATCAGAAATTGATCAGATGATCGAGGGTGAATGTCAATTTACCAAAGAACAGAATGAGTATCTCCACAGCAAATATATCGCAGAAGATCTTGATAAAAAAATAGTCGAACAAGCCACACAGGAAGCACAATTATTGCTGGTGCAAATCATGCGCGCCATCGAAATGGTCGGCAGCAACACTGACGATTATGGTGAGGCATTGGATGATTATACCAAGCTGCTTGAAGGCAGCCAGTTCACGCATGATTCCATCAAAGAAGTGGTGGGCAATATTTTAGACCGCACCAAAAGCATGAGCGCCGAAGGCAAAAAACTCTCCAAAAAGCTCGAAGCATCATCAAAAGAGGTACAGTTACTGCGCGAAAACCTCTCACGCGCAACGGAAGAATCACAAAAAGATTTTCTAACCGGCATCCATAACCGCAAAGCATTTGATGAGCAGTTAGAAACATCTATAAAACTTGGGATGGAAGAACAGCTAAGCTTCTCACTGGTCATCCTCGATATCGATCATTTCAAAAAATTCAATGATGATTACGGTCATCAAATCGGTGATGAAGTGCTGAAACAGGTCGCTCGCGCACTGACGGATACGGTTCGCGGGCAAGACTTTGTGGCCCGTTATGGCGGGGAAGAATTCGTGCTGATCCTGCCAGACACTCCTTTAAGCGGCGCGCTGACCGTAGGCGAGAATCTACGCAAAACCATTGCCTCCAAATCGCTGCGTCTTCGTGGCAGCGGCAAAAAACTCCGCAGCATCACCATTTCCGCCGGTGTCTCAGCCTACCGCATTGGAAAGGATTCGAGCGAGACATTGATCCAACGCGCAGACGAAGCACTCTACAAATCCAAACAAGGCGGGCGCAACAAGGTTACGCCGGAAAACATGGCCTCTTCCAGCGCCTAGGCTCTGTTGTGCGACTATCCCATTTACGCCATCCCAGCATTCTGATACTGATCGCTACGCATTAATTTATACAGGATGAGCCATATTAATGGGCGCTCTTCGCTACCTCACCATCACAATCCTGGGGGCAATGATCCTCTTGGTCGGTCACCATAAGGCGCAAACGACGGAGCCTGCGTTCGAACCCTTGATGATCATACGTTTCAATCAACCGCAAATACAGTATGAGCAGGCATTACAGCGTGTGCTTCGCAAGGCGCTGGAAGTGAATCCACAGATGCAATTTGATCTCGTCTATATTGTTCCTGCGCATAGCGATGGGGCGGCCTTGCACGACTCGCAGCGCCAAAGTGCCATTATTGCACGCAATATTGAGCAAATTCTGCAGCGTCATGGCATCAACAATCAGGCGATTCACGCCTCTTATCATCAGGCCCCATCGGCTCCCTATCACGAAGTACATCTTTTTGTACGGTAAGGGCATCGAAAACCTGACGATGGCGCCCCAATAATTAAATCCCTTAATTAATCATCTTATCTCACCCGAATGATGCAAAAAAACAACAACTCGTAGCCTAGAATACATCACTAGCCACTAGATGTTGTGGTTCTGCTGGATTATGATATAACACGTCTATACGTTAATTTTTCGTTGACCTTAACGACATCACGGCCTGATTTTCATATGTCCGACACCAGCTTGTGTCCTGTCGATCTATCACATAGCTCCGTATATACTATGGAACGGTGGCTGGATGTTATCTTCTCCGGCCCCGGCTGTTTTGCCGTCATTATTGATGATGATGGCATGTGCCGTTATCTATCGCCTAATTGGGAAAATTTAACAGGATATACGACCGAACAAACCCTCAACACGCATTTCGACCTGATGGTTCATCCGGAAGATGTCGAAACACTGCAGGCGTTCGTTCCATCCCATGCGCCCGCGGCATCATTGCCACGCGGGGAAAATGACAACACGCCCAAGCGGCAGTGCGAATATCGCTTTCGCCATCTGGACGGTAAGTGGCAATGGCATTTGGCGGAAATGACCGCGTGCAAAGGTCTGACGCTGGATGGCAGCATCCTGCTGGTGAGTCGCAATATCACCTCATACAAAGTGAATGAAAAACGGCTGGAGCAGGCAAAAGTGGCGATTGACATTGCCCGCAGTTCTCGCCGCCAGTTTTTATCGCATATGCACCATGAATTACGCACACCGCTCAACGCCGTCATCGGCTTTGCCGATATGATGCTGGCTGAAATGTTCGGCCCTCTCGGCAACGGCAAATACATGCAATATGTCCAGCACATCAGAGAATCAGGGCATGAATTGCTTACCACCATTGATAATATGTTGGAACTGGCAAGCCTTTCTTCCGGCCAGATTGAACTGAAAGAGTCACCTCAAGACATTCGCGATATTGCCCGCAATGCCGTAGAGGCCTGTCAATATTACGCCACGCAGCACCATGTAACCCTGCAACTGCAAATCCCGGATCAACCAGTTACGCTGACCATTGACATGGAACATATGGTCAGTGCATTGCATCATATTATTCATAATGCCATTAAATTCAGCCCGCCTTATGCGAAGGTCATTGTCAAAGCTGGTTTCCTGTCCAAAGAGACGTTTTGTTTTGCCATATGCGACCAAGGAGAAGGAATGAGTGAACGCAAACTGCGTACAGTCATGCAGCCATTCACCATGGATGATGTGATGGTGGGCAGCCATGTGCGCGGTGTAGGGCTCGGACTATGTCTGGCACGACAGTTAATTGAAATGCATGGCGGACGCCTGGATATTCAAAGCAAGCTTGGTGAAGGCTCAACCGTCTATATTGAAATCCCCACCTCGCGCATTCGTCTGCCAGGCCGTGTGCCGGAACATGCCGATGCAGAGGCCATGCACGAATAAGATCGAGACGCTGATCGCTTGCAGCAAAGGCAGGATACAGCTACGCTACGATTTCAATCTTGATACGCATAACACCATGTGAACGTAAGGAGCATACCAATGACCACGACCGTGGGCGGCATTGCCGGTGAACATTTACAACAATATATCGAACGCATCGAACGCCTGGAGGAGGAAAAAACCAATATCGCCTCTGACATACGCGACGTCTATGCTGAAGCCAAAGGCAATGGCTTCGACGTGAAAACCATGCGCCAGATTGTTAAAATCCGCAAAATGGAAGCACATGAGCGCGATGAGCAGGAAATGCTGCTCGATTTATACAAAGCGGCGCTTGGCATGGCACCTCCGCCGGAGCAGGACAACCTTCCCTCGGGCGTCACACCAGAAGCGCAAGCAGCCTGACTACCGCTATTTATTGTCATTCGCGCGAATATTTATATCGCAACCAATACCAAGGGTCTCGCCCTTGGATGGGTGCGGTCTGAGTGGTCTCCAATCCATACACCCGGGTAAATCCGGGGTCGTTTTTCCTGCGGGGCTACGAACGCCATGCGTTCGCCGCCTTGTTCGCGCAGTCCGGATATTCATTCACCCATGCCCAAAGGCGTGGTGTTCTGTCCTGCAGAACGTATAGAGCGCACCTAGCGCGAGAAGCGCAGCGTAGATGCTAATACTATGGGCCTTGGCTGAAAGGTTACATCTGCCGAAAGGCAGAAAAAACCCGCCTCTGGCGAGAGAGGCGGGTAAGTTTTTAGCGTTATTTAGGAGTTAATTCGATGTAGCGACCTGTTTATGCGCAATCATAATCGAATTGCGGGTGCGTCAGACCATAAATTTTTTCTTTGATACGAAGTTTCTTCTTTTTTAACCTTCGTATACTAGTAAAGTCAGGTAATGGGCGATTGGACTCAGACTCGATCTCGCTTTCAATTTCGGATTTGCGTACCTCGAGCGCTTTGATGTGAGCCGTTAATGTCATGATATGGCACCTCCTATAGTTCATTCAGTTTTCTTGTTTGGGCTACCAATATAGCGCAATTCGCTGTGGATAATCAATGCAAATCCATATTTTCCCTACGTTTTTTACAAAAAATTTTACTTGAAAATCTCCAACTATCAGGGATGATGCGCCTCCTCGGCCCATCACATACACTTTGTAGGTAATAGATGATATGCAAAAATCGCATACCTCGCCTCTAAACAGGCTAATCATCGGCATCAGTGGCGCATCTGGTGCCATTTTTGGCATTCGCCTGCTCGAGCTATTACAGAAAACGGCGATACATACGCATCTGGTCATTACCAAATCCGCCCACCTGACTATTGAGAGCGAAACGCCCTATCGATTAAAAGATATACAGGCATTGGCTCATACCCATCATCCGGTGCAGGATGTCGGCGCCTCAATTGCCAGCGGGTCATTTGCCACATTAGGAATGATCGTCGCTCCCTGCTCAATGAAAAGCCTGGCTGAAATTGCCCTGGGTCACAGCACTAACCTGCTGACCCGGGCCGCCGATGTCACCTTGAAGGAACGCCGCCGCCTTGTGTTGCTCACACGGGAAACACCGCTGACCTTAGCCCATATCCGGCATATGGAAAGCATCACGCAGATGGGCGGCATCATCGCACCGCCGGTACCCGCCTTTTATCATCAACCAGCATCCCTTGACGACATCATCAACCATACCACTGGCCGCGTTCTGGACTTGTTTCACATTGAGCAGCATGTAAGTGGCCGCTGGCAAGGATTGAAACAAGCCGGCTGAAGGCGGCGAACCCTCAACTGCCTCGTGACGGGTCGGCCAGAATCTGTTATAATGCGCCCCTTAATCAATAAAAAACCCACAAAAGATATGATCGACGATCGCGATAGCCTGTTGGAAAATCTGGAAGAACTGAAAGCACGCCACCGACGCATGGATCGGGAGATTGAAGATCTCAGTGAACTCTCTCCATTCAATCAACTTAAGATACAGCGCCTCAAAAAAGAAAAGCTCAAATTGAAAGACGCAATTATTACGCTGGAATCAGAACTTTATCCTGACATCATCGCCTGATATAAGGACGTTTTTCATGTAAGCAGAGGCGATTATGCAATCATCGGCGCCAATGGTTGGGGTTATTATGGGCAGTCGCAGCGACTGGCCCACCATGGAGCATGCTGCTCTCACATTAGAAGCTCTGGCCATCCCACATGAATGCAACGTCGTCTCGGCACATCGCACACCGGACAGGCTTGCATCTTACGCACAGGAAGCACGTGATCGCGGACTTAAAATAATCATCGCCGGGGCCGGAGGTGCGGCGCATCTGCCTGGCATGGCAGCCGCACAAACGCCCCTGCCGGTGATTGGCGTACCGGTCGAAAGCAAAAGCCTCAACGGGCTGGACAGCCTGCTCTCTATCGTGCAAATGCCCGGCGGCATTCCTGTGGCCACCACCGCCATTGGTAAGCCCGGTGCCATCAATGCGGCGCTGCTTGCTGCCAGCATGTTAGCCCTGTCGGATAGCGAGCTGGCATCCAGGCTGGATGCATGGCGTCAGCAACAAACTGAATCTGTCCCACACAGCCCGTCTGACTGAACGATGACAGCCATTCCACCCGGCAGCACCATTGGCATCATCGGCGGCGGTCAACTAGGCCGTATGTCGGCCATCGCCGCGGCGGAAATGGGCTATCGTACACATATTTTCACACCCGATCACCACGCACCGGCCATTCATGTCGCCACCAGTTCCACGGTCGCGCCCTACACGGATAGCGCCGCCCTGCAAAGTTTCACGTCACGAGTGGATGTGATTACCTTTGAATTTGAAAATATCCCCCATAGCACGGCCAAACACCTTGCCCAACATGTGCCGGTGCGCCCAAGCTGGGAAGTGCTGCATCTCTCGCAAAACAGGCTGCGCGAGAAAAACTTCATACGCTCACTCGGAATTCAAACGACACCTTATGAACGAATTACAAGCCTTGATGAGTTAGTACAGGCGCGCGATATGCTAAATACACCCGCAGTGCTTAAAACCACCGAGCTGGGCTATGATGGCAAAGGACAACAAAAAATCGATGCCGAGACGCCCCTGGAACAGGTATGGGAAAATCTTGGCACTCAGGAAGCGATCTATGAAGCATTTGTCGATTTCACGAAAGAATTGTCCATCATTGTTGCGCGTCGCGCCGGAACAGATGAGACAATTGCTTATCCAGCCGTCGAAAACATCCATAAAAATCATATTCTCCATCGCACGTTCGCTCCTGCAGATGTTGATACAGGCATATGCAAAAAAGCACGCGACATCGCCATCACCATTGCCAACGGGCTGGCACTGGAAGGGCTGCTCGCCATTGAGTTGTTTCTCACAAAAGATGGACAATTGCTGGTCAATGAAATGGCACCGCGCCCACACAATTCCGGTCACTGGTCACAAGATGGTTGTGTGACCAGCCAGTTCGAACAGCATATTCGCGCCGTTTGCGGCCTGCCACTAGGCAGTACGGACATACTCGCACCAACGGAAATGTTGAATCTGCTAGGGAAAGATGTCGATCACTGGCACCAGCATCTGGCCCAAAACCCACGCGCCAAACTGCACCTCTATGGCAAAACCCATGCACGCGAAGGCCGTAAAATGGGTCATGTGAATGTCATGAAAGAATAATATAACATCTTAATCATTAGTGCTATAAGCAGCCTATGATTAGGTATAGTGTCTATCTCAGTCTTGCCATTATCTTGCTCACGGTGCAGAGCCTCTCGCTCCTGCACATGGCGGAGCATGGCTTTCATGACCATGATCATGAAGGCCAGGAATGTGAGATCACCTATGCCTGCGACAAGCTGAAACATAGCGTGCACCCCGCCGGGGTAGCTGTCATAAATCCTGCGCCGCGTCCGCTGGCTTACGTCATCGCCCACGCACAGTGGCATGGCCATCACGCGAGCATCAGGCAGACGGCCAGAGCCCCTCCTCACTTCTCCTAAGACCTTACCCACCAATTTATTTTAACAACCGCTCCGTGCATGCGCGTGAACGGCATATGTTTTGTTTATACCCAAATTATATCAAGATTTGGGTATGGAGGAACGAAGTGACGACTAGCGACCAAGTGGGAGCGCAGCTCTAGCAGCGCTTGAGCGCAACTAGCATTTCAACTTTTGAAATGCGAAAAATATAATTTTTTAGGAGAATATTATGTCTGAAAAAGATTTACCCGGTGGCTACTGCGTGGCAAACCGCAAGGAAATTTGGTTTGATGACGCAACCGAACAACAAGTGAATAATTTATTGAATTTAACACGTTCGGATGGCTCCAAACTAATCAAGATAGCCGAAGATGCAGAAGTAGAGGCACGAGAAGATGGGCATTGCGTGGTAAGAAATCACGGCCTTCCTGAAGGCATCTTTCTTGATAGAACTCTGACAACACTCGCAGAATTGGGCCTGCAGGACAATAGGGGCCACAATCACAATCATGACTAACGCGACACTCGCTGCTCGTCTGGAGACATTGTCTCCAGACGACAGTCAGCGCTTTGCAGAGCTGGCTCTTGAAATACTGGAAGAAGAAGAACAGCAAACAACATTATTTGCTGACTTAGGATGGCGGGACTGGCCAGCACCTTCTGAACTCTCGGAAGGTGACGCATTAGCATTGCTGAATTGGTGTGTGGGCCATCATCCAGCCATTCGCGAAACGCTCGAAAATCATTTTCAGTCTCAAACACAGCATGATCATGGCAGTGATACCGTAGCCGCGCCTTCGGCTGACAGATTTCGCATGCCAGCATCCGAAGCCGCCCGCAAACGCACACTCACCAAACTGTTTGAAGACCATGATGATGCCACGCTCCCCCAGCATCAATGGGTAGCCCTGTTTGCCAAAGAACAGCCTGCCTATTTTGCCCAGCTTTTTTCCGGTGAGATGGATCACCTGCATTACCGACACATCTATGAGCCGGGCTATACACCGGACGATGCTGCCGTCACAATGGCATTATCCTACTATATCGCCCAGCAAGCCGCTGGGATGAACGAGGTTGAATTCACGGACGGGCGCATCGCCCTGCTGATGGAAAGCATCTCTCCACATCTCAAACCGATGGGCGGGCATTATGATGATTTGATACGGCTGGCAGAACATTTTCTGACCGGCAACACCACCCCACTTGCCCGTGACCAGGGGCCAAGCGATGCCGATATTCACAACAGAGAAGCCTATAGCGGCGCCCATGTTCATAGTGACCGCTCAGTGCCTGAAATTGTCAGTGGCCTGGCCATTGCTTTAGCAACAGCGCTGGCAAGCGATCAGATGGGAAATAACGTGCCCTACCCGGCACGGGTGCTTTTGGAAACAACAGGAGCCTGGCCCACCATCAACAGCCTGCTGCCCAAACTGCAGCATGGCTGGAAACATGCCAAACATGGCGAACATATGGAAGGGTTTCTCAAGCCCTTCCTCAGCGCCGCATTGATCATTGCCGGCATCGCCAAGAAAGAAGGCTCTGAGCAGCTTTATGCCGGCCTGTTGATGAATGGCATTCTGGATTTAACCGATAACCTGACCATTCAAACAGGAGATGCATCTCTGCGCGCCATCCAACAGCTGGAAGATGCCATCAACCAACTGCCCGTGGAAGCAACACTGAATGATGATGACCAAACTACCATTTCCGTTGATGCACTCCAGCCTGACATGCATGAGATTGTGCTTCAACCCGGTGATGTCGTGCCTGTCGATAGCAGGCTATTATATATTCAAGACAGCGATGCAGATGCGCTGACCGTCAGCAACGCCACCCATGCATTTGGTGAGGATCACCATAAGCTGGATATTGGCGCCGTCGTCCCGCAAGGTGTGATTGTTGAAGAGCCGGTTATTGTCAGTGTCGCCAAAACGTATGAAGACTCCAGCCGAGTCCAGCAATTGCGAACATGGGAGAGTGATCGTCTAAGTAGCGATAGCTTACACAGCCAGAGCCGCAGCCTGTCAAAACAGATTGGAAACGTCGCATCCTACGGCACGGCCATTGGCTCGGTGGTGGTTGGATTATACCATCTCATCTCACCGCTCTGGCGCGGCATTGGCATTGACCCCGCCAATGCGTTGGAACGCATGACCAGTTTTGCCACCGTCGCATCTCCCTGCCAGATTCTTGTCGCCCCCTTTATTGAAACCGCTTTCGCCAACAAAATGATGCAACATGGTGTCTGGACACTCAACCACGGCAAGCAACAAAAGGTCACGGAAGTGACGGATTATTGCCTCGATTGGAGCGGCACTTGCGATTTTAACGAGGTCTTTCAGCATATCGAATTATTTGACGCCAATGGGCAGCATATGAACAGGGATGAAGACAGAGAACACACCATGCAGGCTGCCACGATGTTGTCGCTGGCCACACAGAGCGATCACCCCATGCAACAGGCGATAAGACGGGATTATGTGCAAACTCATTCCGCTGATGCGATGAATCAGTTGCGCGCCGAAAGCAGTGAGCATGTCACGAATGCTGACAATATCATTGGTCAGGGATTATCTGGCATGGTCAATGGCCAGATTGTGAGGGTGGGTCGCCTAGAACATCTGTTGCAGGAGGGTGAACAACTGCCCGAATTCATCGCCGACCTGGCCGAACGAGAAGCACAGCAGTCACACCATAAATTCACCTACATTCGCCATGGTGACCGTTGGGGGGTGATGCGCTTTAACACTGAATTGCGCCCGGATATTGTCACAGCATTGAAGGACATCGCGCAATACGGCAATGTCCATATCACCACCGGCATCGCTAACCGTGAGTTGATCTATCAATATACGGATGCCGCCGGGATTCCGCGGGACAATGTGCACACTAACATCAGACCTGAAGGGAAGGTATCATTTATTGAAACATTAAAGGCGCAAAAAACAAGCGACGGTAAGCCACGCATGGTCATGTTTGTCGGAGATGGCGAGAACGATCAGCTTGCGTTCAAAGCCGCAGACATTACCTGCGCCCTGCGCGATAATGCCCATAAGGGGAATCTCAAATATACCGACTTCCTCATTGATCATCCTGGGTTGATTCCAGTGCATCGACGCGCCGCAGGCACGGTGGGCGTCGTGTCACTGGTAACCACCGCATTTGCCACCGCCTACACCGCTGCCTTATCCGCGGCTGAAGCCTTTGGCCTGACCAAACTCCCCATTCTCGGTGCTGTGCTAAGTCATGAAGTACTCACCGGCGCCATCCCGGTCGGCCAGAATATGATGCTGGATCACTGGCTGCTTAACGAGGCCAAAGCCGCCGAACACACATACGCATTACAGCCGGCTGCCTGACTGACCAGTGAAAAATGCCATCCCCGGCAGATCACGCAACAGCTTCTCGCATGTAGCCTTAGCCTTGGGAATCTGCATCACATCATCAATACGACGGCGAATAAACGCACGTGTCTCATCCCAGTTCTCACTGTCATCTTCCAGCCAGAAAGGCAGCGTGGAACTATAGACGGCTGAGAGCAATACCCGCTTGGTGTAATGATTAAAATCCGTCGCCGTATCGCCGCAGGCACGCCAGATCACATCCGCCGTCTGCCACAGGCGGCGGCTTCCTGCCAGCACATTCGGCGGCAGCGCATACCAGGCCAGCAATCGTCGCACCGCTTCCTTATGTGAGGTATGATAGTCCAGACGGCACTCAATACACACCGCCACTTTGTCTCTGATTTTCTGAATCTCCGGAACCTTGGTGGCAAAGGCGTCCAGCATCTCCCGATCCGCCACCTCCCCAAAATAAGTGATCACATCCGGCATGCCACCTGGAAATAACCGATGACAGTCTAAGGGGGTCAGACCCGCAGCTCTCGTCGCCTCAAGCAGGGTTTGTTCTGACCAGCCACTAAACGGCACCAATGGCAGCACCGCCTGTAAAACTTCCTGCTTACCAGCATCCGACATCGTCACCCTTTCCTAATTGAACAAAATATGCTAAATTCAGCATCTTTCCTGCATTTTGCGGTTGAAGTCCCGTCATTTGTCTGATAGTTACGCCGCTCTGCGCTCGGTTGCAAGTATTGCTTGAGGGTGCACAAGTAGGAAAATGTGACGGCAAAAATTAGTTGTAAGGAGGTTTCCCGCGTGGAAGTCAACGTTCATGATAATAATATCGATCAGGCACTCAAAGTCCTGAAGAAAAAAATGCAACGTGAAGGCATTTTCCGTGAAATGAAAATGCGCCGCCACTACGAAAAGCCGTCTGAAAAGCGCGTCCGCGAAAAAGCCGAAGCGGTGCGCCGCTGGCGCAAAATTGAGCGCAAGCGTAAAGAAAAAGAGCAATAAATCTCTCTTCTCTGCCGCCATATAGTCGGCAATGTAATCACCGTATTTTATTCGATGAGGTAGCATGATGAGCCATGCGCCTGACATTATTGTGCGAGAAATCGATCCGGTTAAGCACCAGGAGAGATTATTTGAACTGTCGCGTCTGCTTGCACCGGACCTGACACGCACATCATTCGATCAGACATTAAAGGCACTGCCGCAGCAGCAGTACCGCATCGGCGGAGCATTTTGTGGAGATACATTAGTCGGATGTATCGGCGTGTGGTGCATTCACCAGTTCTGGTGCGGCAAGCTGGCGGAATTAGATAATGTCATGGTATCGCCTGAGTACCGCCGCATGGGCATTGCCAACAAACTGGTCATCTGGGCAGAAGCGGCTGCCCGCGAAGAAGGGGCCGACATGTGCATGCTCAAAGCCTATAAAACCAATCTCACCGCCGCCGCGCTCTATGCGAAACTAGGCTATCGCACCCCCGGCGATGTGTTCCTCAAACCAATGAATCAAAGCTGGGATGAACTGGATGCCATTTTGGCAGATCGTCAACAACACATCACACCAACGTCAAAAACAGCCTAAATTGAACACACTAAGCTACGGCAGAATTATGCTCTTCATCTGGCGGCACATTACGATGCAAATGATTATGCAGCCGCTGGATTAAATCCTGCGCAGCCTCGGGAATATTCGTCCCCGGCCCATAAATCGCCCCAACGCCGCTCTCGCGTAGCATCGCATAATCCTGCTGCGGAATCACCCCACCGCATACCACCAGAATATCCTCCCGGCCTTGTGCTTTCAGTTCCTCAATCAGCTCCGGCACCAACGTCTTATGCCCCGCCGCATGGGTTGACACGCCAATCACATGCACTTTGGCCGCAATCGCATCACGCACCACCTCCTGAGGCGTCTGGAATAACGGCCCAAGTGTCACGTCAAAACCCATATCACCAAAGGAGGAGGCGATCACCTTGGCCCCGCGATCATGCCCATCCTGACCCATTTTCGCCACATACATTGCCGGCGCCCGGCCTTCAGCGCCTGAGAATTCATCCAGCTTTGTCCGCACAGGCTTCAGGCCATCATCACTATCAAACTGCTCGCCATACACGCCACTGACCACCCGCACCGGCGGGTCATAACGGCCATAGACCGCCTCCAGCGCATCGGACATCTCTCCAACGCTCGCCCGTGCCCGCGCCGCAT
The DNA here is from genome assembly GCA_964435165.1 of uncultured Rickettsiales bacterium. Lineage (GTDB taxonomy): Bacteria > Pseudomonadota > Alphaproteobacteria > Rickettsiales > RI-342 > CAYSXY01. The sequence goes on along the minus strand of CAYSXY010000005.1, from coordinate 53,901 downwards.
CCACGGCCAGGGTCAGCAAATTGCCTGTCCCTGATTCCGCCCCCTTTGTCAGTGCCTCCAGCGCCGCCTCACACGCCTTGACATCGCGGCTGCTTCGCATTGCCTCCAGCCGTGCAATCTGGCTTTGTCGCACCGCGCTATTATCAATATCCAGCACCTCAATCTCTTCCTCATTGGCCGGCTGGTGCTTATTAACGCCAACGATCACCTCCTCGCCGCGATCAATCCGTGCCTGTTTGCGCGCAGCAGCTTCTTCAATCATCTGCTGTGGGAACCCAGCATCAATCGCCTTGGTCATCCCGCCAAGCTCATCAACCTTCGCCATCAGTTTAGACGCCTCTGCAACCAGACTATGCGTCAGGCTCTCAATGTAATAACTGCCGCCGAGCGGATCGACCGTGTTACAAATCCCGCTCTCTTCCTGCAAAATAATCTGCGTATTACGCGCAATCCGCGCGGAGAAATCCGTCGGCAAGGCAATCGCCTCATCCAGCGCATTCGTGTGCAGAGATTGCGTCCCGCCCAGTGCTGCCGCCAATGCCTCCAACGTCGTACGAATCACATTATTATACGGATCACGCTCCTGCAACGACACGCCGGATGTCTGACAATGCGTCCGCAACATCAAGGATTTCTCGCTCTTCGGCTTGAACGGGCGAATCGTATCCGCCCACAAAATCCGCGCTGCCCGTAGCTTGGCAATCTCCATGAAAAAATGCATGCCAATGCCAAAAAAGAACGACAAGCGCGGCGCAAACTGATCGATCTCCAACCCCTTGCCCAAAGCCGATTTCACATATTCCTGCCCATCGGCAATGGTGAAGGCTAGTTCCTGCACTGCCGTCGCCCCAGCCTCATGCATGTGATAACCGGAAATCGAAATCGCATTGAATCGCGGCATATGCAGCGCGCAATGTTCGATAATATCTGCGACAATCCGCATACTCGGCTCCGGCGGATAAATAAACGTGTTCCGCACCATGAACTCTTTGAGAATATCGTTTTGAATCGTCCCGCTGAGCTGCTCCTGGCTCACGCCCTGCTCTTCCGCTGCCACGATGTAACACGCCATCACCGGCAGCACCGCACCATTCATCGTCATCGACACGCTCATCTTGTCCAGCGGTATGCCATCGAACAGGATTTTAGCATCTTCCACCGAATCAATCGCCACCCCGGCCTTACCGACATCACCCGTAACCCGCGGATGATCGGAATCATAACCCCGATGCGTCGCCAGATCGAATGCCACCGACAGCCCCATCTGCCCTGCCGCCAGATTCCGCTTATAAAATGCGTTGGACTCTTCCGCCGTCGAAAACCCGGCATATTGACGAATCGTCCACGGCCGGCCCGTATACATACTCGCCCGCACCCCGCGCATAAACGGATCAAACCCTGGCAACCCGCTAGTATGCTCAAGCGCCTCCAAATCCTCTGCCGTATAGAGCGCCTTGATGCCAATCCCCTCCGGCGTTTCAATCTCCGGAACAGCGCCTTTGCGTTCTTTTTCCGCTAATGTCTGCCATTGCTCGATGTTTGGAGAAGACGCCACAATCAACCTCTTATTTTTCATAAAAAATTCATATTACTTGCCAGCAAACGGCTTTATACTATCTAATGTCAAATTATAAGAAACGAAAGCGAGAACATGGCCTTTGGGTTACGCACCGCAGGAAAAGCCGTCACCACATGGATTGGTGCGGCAGTTGGCTCAACCATCGCAGCTATTGGTGTCTTGAACATCATGGGCCGTTTACATGCAAACGACGAAGAATCATTAGATTACAACGATAAAGCGTTGCTGAATGGAATGAAGGACGAAAACTTTGCAAGCAGGCAAGCCGGATATATGCTGCTGGGACTCAACAGTCTCACACAAGAAAAAAGTAAAGCGGCGATGACGCTAGATGGCCGCGTCGATGAAGTAGACACCGATATTGAGCTTAAAAAAGGCAAAGCAGCCTTTGTTGGCATAGCCACGCTTGCCGGAATGGTTGGTGGTGGGGCTATGGGATGGAAAGCAGGCCCAAAACTCAACCCTGATGATAATCTTCCCACACAGGCAACCGGTGAAGGCGAACGCCTCAGCCAACCGCACATAACACAACAATAAAGAAAGCGAACGATGGCCTTTGGACTTAGAACAGCAGGGAAGACGATTGCCAGCACCGTAGCAGGAGTAACAACTTTTGTCGTAACAACCGGTGCGACACTGCTAACGTTTGGAGCAATCAAGCTAGCGACAGATGAAGAAGCTCGCGAGCGCTTTTCCAATATAGATACTAGCTCTGATAACAAACTAAAAACCTTGGGCCTGAAAACAGCTGCCATTATGGCTAAGGGCCTTGAAGGTAAATCGGAAACAAAATATTATACTGACCCTGAAACCGATGAATTGTACAGCAAAATTGAACCAACACTCAGTTGGACAAAATTAGGAGCAGCAGCACTTGTAGGACTTGTAGGCAACAATACCGCATCGCGCGCCACCTGGAATGCGCTATCCGGCACCAAAGAAGACGAAACACTCACCCAAACCGCCAGCACCGCAACCACTCAATATACCAATGTCGATTACACCACCGGCGGCCCAGGCAGCGGATAAAGGTTAGAACAGATAGCATTATGGGCATCGGCAAGGAAATAGTCAAAACAGGACGGTTTATGTTCAAAACCGTCGCTTCCGTGTCCATCGGCGTCGTGGCTGCCTTTGGGCCGGAAGGCGCTAAAGATGTCTCTCAAGCAGCTTTTTCCCTTGCGTATTATGCCACCGGGCCGCATCGCCTCTTTCGCGATATTCAGGAACTGGTCACCACTATGGGCACTGCGTTGGACGAAAGCCTTAAACAACATCGTAATGGTGACGTACCTGACAAAACCGCGATGAACGATACAAAACGCGAAGCGATTGAGCAATATAGCGCACGTCTTGGCGAACTGGTTGAGCAAAATAAAGAAAATCGCGACCCGCAAACCACGGCTAACATCATCCGTGAAGTAGAAAATATCATGACAGAACTACAAACCGTGCTGGGTCAGGATCCGGAGCGCAGCAAAGCCTTCTCCAAACATTTAGCCCTGGCACGTGAGGCGCTAACAGCCATGACGGATCGTGATGTCGATGGCTATTTCAATCACATGATGTCAGCGGGCTACCATGCCATTCAGGCCATCACCAACCTTGACGAATCCAGCGATATTTTTCAGTCCGCCAGCCAGACCAATTTGGTCAAACGAGCCGAGCCATTTATGGGCATGTTGAAAAAGGCTGATACACCGCCCAACTATCCGATCCGATCCGCACGCTTTGTGATTGGCACCGGTGTTGCCGAACGCGTGCTCAACTATATCCTGCCGGATGTCGCCTCAGAGAACAACCGAGGTACCGGCCAAACTGTCACCACCTGAGTTTATACATCCAGATTCGCTACATTCAGCGCGTTGGTTTGAATAAAATCGCGGCGCGGCTCGACAATATCCCCCATCAAGGTAGAGAATATCTCATCGGCAGACGCTGCATCGTCAATCGTCACCTGCATCAAGGTGCGGTTCTCCGGGTCAAGCGTTGTCTCCCATAATTGATCGGGGTTCATCTCACCCAATCCCTTAAAGCGCTGAATCGTCATGCCTTTACGCGCCAGTTCCATCACCTGTTGCACCATTTCATAAGGCGTTAAACTGTTCACTTCCGTCGCCTTACGCCGGAATGTCACGGCACCTTCAGCAAACAACGCACCTAACGTGTCATGCAGTTGGTGCAAGGTCCGGCATTCCGGCAGATTAGCCGTCTGTGCATCCAGGCGGTGCAATTCTTCAACACCACGCAACGTACGCAAGACACGAAGTGAGGACGACCCGACCTGTAGTTCCCATTCAGCCGGTTCATCCTTGATGCGAACCAATCGGTTCAGGTTTCTCAGCATCTGTTGCCCTTTGGCCTCCGCATCGGACATCTCAACAAAACTCTGCGGCGTCATCAACCCGGCCAATGCGGCCTGCTCGACAATTGGCAATGGCAGGCGGCGAGACACCAACTCCAGCGCCGCGGCAAAGCGCTTGGCATCCAGCAGCAAGCTGCGCAAATCTTCCCCGGCATATTGCGTGCCCTGACTGTCCGTCAGCACCGCTTCATCCAGCACATGATCCACCAGATATTGCTCCTGCGCCTGATGATCTTTCAGATAAAGCTCATTGTTACCACGTCGGATCTTATAAAGCGGCGGCTGCGCAATATACAAATACCCGGCATCAATAATCTCAGGCATCTGGCGATAAAAGAAGGTCAGCAGCAAGGTGCGGATATGCGCCCCATCAACATCAGCATCCGTCATAATCACAATCTTATGATAGCGCAGCTTTTCAAGATCAAAATCATCCTTGCCAATGCCCGTGCCTAGCGCGGTAATCAATGTGCCGATCTCTTGCGAATTGAGCATTTTGTCAAACCGCGCCCGCTCAACATTGAGAATTTTACCCTTGAGCGGCAAAATGGCCTGAAAGGCGCGGCTCCGCCCCTGCTTGGCGGAACCACCGGCGGAATCACCCTCGACAATAAAGATTTCGGATTTGGATGGATCACGCTCCTGGCAATCTGCCAGTTTACCCGGGAGGTTGGAAATATCCAGCGCCCCTTTGCGCCGCGTCAACTCGCGTGCTTTGCGCGCCGCCTCACGAGCGGCCGCTGCCTCAAACGCTTTACCGATAATGTTCTTGGCATCCGCCGGGTGTTCGCCGAACCAACGGCTGAGTGTGTCATACATCACCGTTTCCACCACCGGGCGCACTTCAGAACTGACGAGCTTGTCTTTGGTCTGTGATGAGAATTTCGGATCCGGCACTTTCACCGACAGCACGCAGGTCATCCCCTCACGCACATCGTCGCCACTGAGCTGCATTTTGTGCTTTTTCGCCAGACCACTTTCATTGGCATACTGGTTAACGGCACGTGTGAGCGCCGAACGAAAAGCCATCAAATGGGTTCCACCATCGCGCTGACGAATATTGTTGGTAAAACACAACACATTCTCATGGTAGCTGTCATTCCATTGCAGGGCGGCATCGACAACAATATCATCTTTCTCGCCGCTCACGGCAATCGGCTCAATCAACGCATGTTTGGTGCGATCCAGATGCTGGACAAATGCCACCACACCGCCTTCATAATATAGTTCCGTCTCTTTGGCTTCTTCCCCACGTTCGTCACGAAACACCATGCGCACGCCGGTGTTCAAAAACGCCATTTCGCGAAAACGATGTTCCAGCACCCCAAAATCAAACACAATGGCTGAAAAAATGCTGTCCGATGGCATGAAGGTAATCTCGGAGCCACGCAACTCCTCTGCATCGCCCACCACTTTTAATGGCTCGACCGTCTCACCATGGTTAAATTCAACCACATGTTCACTGCCATCACGCCAGATGCGCAGCCTCAACCAATCCGACAGCGCATTGACCACAGACACACCGACTCCGTGCAGGCCACCTGAGACTTTATAAGAGTTGGAGTCAAACTTACCCCCCGCATGGAGCTGCGTCATGATCACTTCAGCTGCAGAAATACCTTCTTCCTTATGCATACCCACCGGAATGCCCCGGCCATTATCACGCACAGTGACTGAACCGTCACTGTTGAGCACAATATCAATACGCGTACAGTGCCCGGCAAGTGCTTCATCGACAGCATTATCCACCACCTCATAAACCATATGGTGCAGACCGGTGCCGTCATCCGTATCGCCGATATACATCCCCGGGCGCTTGCGAACCGCCTCCAGTCCTTTCAACACCTTAATCGACGCCGCGCCGTAATCCTGTTGCTCTGCCATCTGTGTCGTCTCTTCCGATGTTGTTGCTGTTGCGTTCGTGTTCATCCTGTTACCGCTACTTGTTCACCTATCCGGCATTGACCATTATCTACCGACACCATTTGCGCACCAGACCCTAACGGCGCAAACGTCGTTGCATCGGTACCTGTCATCCAAATTTGAGACTCAAGTGCCTGTAACTGGCCAAAGAGAGCGGCTCTGCGCGAAGCGTCCAGATGCGCCACCACTTCGTCAAACAGAAGCAACGGAGCCGCCCCGAACCATGCCTTGCGAGCCTGAGCCACCGCAAGAATGAATGATAGCATCAACGCCTTCTGTTCACCAGTAGAACATAGTCTAGCCGGTTGTTTTTTCACATCATACATCATACTGAGATCACTGCGATGCGGCCCGCTTAATGTGCGCCCGGCGCGCGCATCTTCCTGTCGCCCCTGCTCCCAGTCCCAGCGCATCTTTTCCTCCACAGCCAGCGCGGATTCTTCCTGCAGTTGATGCTCATAGGCCCCTTCCATCTCCACCCAGCCACGAGGAAAGCCTCCCTCCATTTGCATCAAGGCTCCGTTGATGCGTTCAGCACACTCTACGCGCGCAGCCGCTATGGCCACCCCATGCTCGGCCATGCGTTGCTCCACTGCGCCAAGCCAGTGCGGATCTCGGACGCCTTCACTAAGCATACGGTTGCGCTCACGCATCACCTTGGCATAGTGGTTGAGATGCGTCACATGATCTGGCGCAAAACTATAGGCCACACGATCAAAAAAACGGCGTCGTTCACTGGCGGGGCCGCTAAATAGCTGTTCCATTGGCGGTGTCAGCCACAGCACAGCACATTGCTCAGCCAGCTTTTGCTGCCGCCCGACCGGCTCTCCATCAATATGAATCAGTCGATTGTCTACTGCTGCATCAGGATTGCGCCCACTACCGATCTGCACATCTGCGCCGCCGGTGCGCAACACGGCACGCATTGCCCATGGTGTGGCGCCATGCTGACGATCAATTTCGCGCAGACTGGCACTGCGCAACCCGCGCCCTGGCGCCAGAAATGACAGCGCCTCTAAAATATTGGTCTTACCCGCACCATTCGGCCCGCTCAGCACCACAAAAGGCGCATCGACCGGCAATTCAAGCCAATCGTAATTGCGAAATGCCTGCAAGGTAAGAGAATGAACAGCAAGACTTAGCGCCATAACGCCATATACAGCAGGTTATCATAATATTGCCTACAATATTATGGGGCTTAACCGCTATTGACCAGCGATAATTAACGCCTCAACCCATTATGTCATCCCAGCGAACGCTGGGATCATAACTCTCAGATAAACGCGTGGAGAGAGAAGGTGCCTGCTTTCGCAGGAATGACGAAATTAGTTTTCATTGACTCCACTCCAAACCGCTTGATGCTATGCTCTATAGCTCATTGTTTAATAATCACATTTTCAAAAAGAGCGCATAATCTTAAACATCAAACAGCATAATCCAATTCTTCCCATCTCATGCGTTGGCCGACTATAATTATAGCTTTTCCCACTAAGGCTTACGCGCCAACTATGGCGCGGGCAGCAGTCGCGGCCTCATAGCCATTCAGATTGTATGAAAATTAATGTGAATGGCTATAAGCCATCATCACGACAATTTCAGATCCATCCACATATACAAATCATCAATATACGAACCGTCAGGCATTTTCATGATATGTGGATAACGACCGTAAATAGTAAAACCTATTTTTTCATAGAGTGCAATCACGGCGCCGGAACCGGACTCTACCGATAAATCAAGACATTCCAACCCATGCTGTTTTGCATGGGCAATCAATGTTGCCAGCAATCGCGACGCCATCCCTTTACCTCGCTCCTTCGGGGAGACATACATACCATGCACATAACCGCGATGCGCCACGCGCGAGCCGGATTGCACCGCATAACCAACCATCCCGACAAGCGTATCCTCGTCATAGGCGCCGAACATTGCCCCATGCTGCAACCGCCTCAGATGTTCTTCCCGCGGCAGCGCATCGACATCTTCCAGACTCTCTAGAAAGGAATGCGGTGACTCCACCACTGCCTCACGCCGCAGGGCGAGATAAGCGTCAAGATCATCCGAGGATAGCTGCCGGATCGTAGTGGACATAGAAAAGAGACAACTAAAATAATGAGAGAATCTATGTTCAGCAATTCGCGAATATAGAGAGTAAGCATATATTCGCCGATCTTATACCGCGAATCACGCTATTGAAGAGCGCCACGGCACTATTCAAGACCTGTTTCAACACAGACCACCAGCTGATCACGCGGGAAAAAATTGCGGACAATGCTCAATAACCCACCAAAAGAAAAACAAAAAAGAGTTATTTTGGATGAGATAGCGCATGAGCGAAGTCGTGGAAACGTAAGCGTAGCTAAATCTACGTGCGTCCCGCGAAAGCTGAGTTCATGCGCTAGATCGCCAAAAGAAACTTTTTAGACTAAACACGCATGGGCATAATGACAAACAACGCCCCCACATTATTCGTATCACGAATCAACGCAGGCGCAGCACCATCAGCCAGCACAAACTGCGCTGTCTCACCTTGAACTAATTGCAGCACATCCATGAGATAACGTGCATTAAAGCCAATCTCCAGCGCCTCAGCTGCGTAACTTACTTCCAGCACTTCCTGCGCATCCGCATTGTCCTGACTGTCCGCCATCAGTGTCAACGCGCCCTTGTCCAGCGACAGCTTCACGGCCCGGGTTTTATCAGAGGCAATCGTCGAGACACGATCTACCGACTCGGCAAATTGTTTGGCATTTACTTCCATCAGCCGGTCATTATGCTCAGGTATCACCCGGGAATAATCCGGGAACGTACCATCTATCAGCTTCGAAGTGAGCATCACCGACCCCGCGCCAAAACGAATCTTGGTCTCCGATAGCGCGATGCTGATTGCCTCATCCGTCCCATCAACAAGCTTTTTGAGCTCAGCAACCGTCTTGCGTGGAACAATAATACCGGGCATCCCGGCCGCGCCTTCCGGCAGAGCAATATCCATCCGTGCCAGGCGGTGCCCATCCGTTGCCACCGCACGCAACATGGTTGCACCATCAGCCTCAACCGCATGCAGGTAAATCCCATTGAGATAATAGCGCGTCTCTTCGGTAGACACGGCAAAGCGGGTATTGTCGATCAATTCGGCGAGTTCAGCTGAGGCCAGTTCAAACTGGTGGCTGTAATCCCCTTCTTCCATCACCGGAAAATCATCCACAGGCAGACAGGGGAGCGAGAAGGATGCCCGCCCGGCATTAATCGTCAGACGCGAGCCATCTTCTTCCGCCATTAATTCGACCTGAGAACCATCCGGTAATTTACGGATAATATCATGCAGCATATGCGCCGGTGCCGTAATCTCTCCCAGACTTTCCACCTGAGCCTCTATGCTGTCAGCAGCGGCAATATCCATATCAGTAGCGGTAAATTTGAGTGCGTTTTCCTCCGCACTGATTTTCACATTACTCAAAATAGGGATAGTATTACGTCGCTCAACCACGCTCTGCACATGTCCCAGCGATTTGAGCAGCGCTGCACGGTCAATGGTCAGCTTCAGACTGCTGGCAGTGGTTGTATCAATGGATTGAATGTTTAGCACTGGCAAGAACTCCCCATATTGCAATCGAACACGTCAGAACAGGCAACGCAAACCGCGTTTCTCACTGCGTCACACGCAACCCGCCTGAGAGTGTTCGAACAAATACTATTCAGAACAGGATCATTAGTAAATTGTTAGTACAGTCGGGATATTAGATCAAGATTTTGCTGTTACCCCTCAAGCATTCGCGTCAGCAACTGCACATCTTCCGCCAATGCCAGATCGCGCTCGCACAGTTCCTCCACGCGCTTGACCGCATGCATGACGGTGGTGTGGTCTTTCCCACCAAATTTGCGTCCGATTTCCGGCAAACTGCTGGGGGTAAGTTTTTTCGCTAAAAACATAGCGATCTGCCGTGGCCGCGCCACCACGCGCGAGCGCCGGGCCGAATGCATATCTGACATGCGGATGTTAAAATGCTCCGCCACCTTCTTTTGGATATCTTCAATGGTAATACGCTTATCATTCGCACGCAGCAAATCGCGCAGTACATCCTGCGCGGTGTCAAGCGTCACCGGGCGTTTCACCAGCGTTGCATGCGCCACCACCCGATTAAGCGCCCCTTCCAACTCACGCACATTGGAGGTGATTTTGTGCGCCAGAAACTCCAGCACCTTCGGATCCACCCAGGCCTGCAGGCTCTCCACTTTTGACTGCAAAATACCCAGCCGGAGCTCATAGGTCGTCGAATGGATATCGACCACCAATCCCCAGCCAAGTCGTGATTTGACACGCTCTTCCATCCCATCCAGATCGGATGGTGAGCGGTCACCACTAATCACTACCTGGCGATTCTGATCGACCAGCGCGTTGAAGGTGTGAAAGAATTCTTCCTGCGTACTGTCTTTGCCGCTGATAAACTGCACATCATCGACCATCAACACATCGACAGAGCGAAACTGCTCCTTGAACGACATGGTATTCTTATCTCGCAGCGCCTTGACAAATTCATACATGAATTTTTCTGCCGAGAGATAAATCACCTTGCGCTGCGGGTGATGGGTGCGGATATACCAGGCAATCGCATGCATCAGATGCGTCTTACCCAGCCCCACCCCACCATAGAGAAATAATGGATTACAGCCGGGAGAGACCAGCCCGGATTCTGCCACGCGCCGTGCAGCCGCATAGGCCAGCTCATTCGGCTTACCGACGACGAAACTGTCAAAATTATAACGCGGGTCAAGCCGCAAGGTCAGATAGTCCTCGGCACTGCGCCCCTCATCCACCACACTCAAATGCGGCCGCGATCCATACGACGTTGCCTGCACAGGCTCAGAATAGGTCTGCGTGTTAGCGGCCTGTCGAGCCCCATTGACATCCGCATGGGATGTTGTCGGCACTGCCGCCCCCATCGCCTGCTCATCATCAGTCGCCGCCAGGACTGATTGTACCGTTACGCTCACCGATTCGACCGAGGAGTCTTCACGCTGCCAGCATTGCACCAGCGCATGATGAAAATGCGTCATCAGCCATTCACGCATAAACCGCGTAGGCACACTCATTACCACTTCGCCTTCGGATAAGGAAAGAAACTGTAAGGGCTTCAACCAGCTATTGAAAGTTGCCTCGCCCAGTTCACTGCGCAATAATCCGCGCACACGTTCCCAACGGGCGTCAGACTCAGTCGTAACAGCAGGTGAAGACGATGGCTGGGCGGAAGGAATCATAACCACCCTCCTCTACTCACCGTCATCGAGCAGAACCCATTCACGCTAATATGACGCTTCACACTGCTAATGCGCACAATAATGTTACCTCCCCTTGATCGATTACCATCCTGTTACCTGAATCTTCTCACTGTTGCCGCCAAGGCTTACCTTCTGCTCGCCATCCGGCACGAACGCCACGACGTTTCCTGTCATCGTGAGGCCCATCAAATCCATCAATAATATTGAAACATGCGCTGAATCCAGCCTGTGTCATTGCCTCTGCTGCCGCAGCAGAACGCCCCCCGGTACGGCATAAAAATGCCAGCGGAGTCTCAGTCGATGGTACGATCTGAGACATTTGTTCTAAAAATTGCATATTAAGTGAGAAATCAGGATAAAACTGCCAGGAAAGGCAAATCACCTCTTTATCCAGTTCACGCAAATCAGGCACACCGGCAAATATCCATTCCGGCTGAGTGCGCACATCAACCAGTAATGCATCGGGCGCCTGACTTAAGAGAGACCACGCCTCATCAACCAGAAGGTCACCGGCATATGACGTTGGAGCACGCGCCGCAGCACGCTGCCTGAGATCGGCCACAACCTCATTTTCATCCCCATCCACCATCAAAGAATCGCTTGCCTTAGCCATCATTGTTAACGCCACACCCCCTGTATATGCATCGCCCTCAAAGGCATCATTGTTGATGTAAACTCCTATCTACGCCACAATACACTGCATGATGCGGCATCAATATCATTATCAATTTACACAAACAGACACTGACCGCAGCCCACGAAAAGCCACGCAGATAATGTCATACTACAATGAATACGCCTGGACGAACCGGACGTCTGAGCTTAACCGATCGATTTCAGCCGCGCAGACAAACGACTCATCTTTCGAGATGCTGTATTGAGATGCAGTACACCCTTGGTCACACCGCGCATAATCTCTGGCCTTAACTCTTTTAATGCCTGCTCGGCAGCTTTTTTGTCACCGGATGCAATAGCGCTTTCCGCACGCTTGATAAATGTACGAATACGACTACGGCGCGCACGATTAACCTCCGTGCGTCGTTCTGTTTGGCGAATGCGTTTTTTGGCAGAGTGATGATGTGCCATAATGGGATGTAACCTGCATAACTAATAATTATTAAAACATTAGAGGCCAAAAGCAGCCCCTGCCCTCGCGAGGGGTAGAGAACATAACGCACCCCACCAACTCAGTCAACACTGCTCTTCACATAAAAAACAGCCACTCAAGCTTGCTGTTGAAACAAAGAAATGGTCTCCCAACTATTTGATATAACAGCATCTTTAAATTCTTATCAACAGGTTCAATTAGAATTTATCCTGCTGAATGAAAAATTACGCTAGCACAAAAAAAGGGGGCGTCAAAGGTCAAAACGCCGTTGTGGATAAGTATTTTTTTATATGTTTTTCTTCAATAGCTTACCAAAAAAGTCCACAGAAATCAATATATGGTAACCAATCTACTACCAACTACTAAATATAGCATCACATAAGCAACAGAGCCTGCATCCTTAGGCAGCCGCAGGTGATACGCTGTGGCATGCAGGCTGGCAAGACGGACAATAAAAAGTTGAACGCCCGCCCAATACCTGCCGTTCAATCACTGCCTCACAGCGCAGGCACTGCGCTTCCGCCCGACCATACACGGCAAATTGATGCTGAAAATAGCCCACATCTCCGCTGGAGCGCACATAATCGCGCAAGGTGGAGCCGCCAGAGGCAATCGCTTCGAGCAACACATCCTTCACCGCCTGAACCAAGGCTTCACATTGTTGCATGCTCAATAGATTTGCTGAAATGAAGGGATGAATACGGCTGCGGAATAATGCTTCGCAGGCATAAATATTGCCAATACCCACGACCATTTCCTGATTCATCAATAGATTTTTGATCGGCCCGCTTCGGCGCTGACACTGGGCAAACAATGCGTCCGCCATCCATTCATCCGATAATGGTTCCGGCCCTAAATGCGCAAACCAGGAGTGAGTCTCCATCTCATCCACAGGGAGGATACCGACAAAGCCAAAGCGCCGTGGGTCACGAAACATCACCGCCGCACCATCTGCCAGCCCCCACTGTACATGATCGTGCTTTAAGGGAATCTGTTCTTCTGTGAAATAGAGCAATTGGCCACTCATGCCTAAGTGAATAACCAGCACATCTTCTGTCTCGAGCGATAGCAGAATATATTTTGCCCTGCGCGCCACGTTGGTAATAACGGCTCCAGCACAGCGTTCTTCCAAATCTTGCGGAATAGGATAACGAATATCCGGGCGATATGTCTCAACCCGTTCGATGCGCTGCCCATTCAGGTGGCGATGCAACCCCTGACAGACCGTTTCTACTTCTGGCAATTCTGGCACCTTGCGCCCTCCCAGGAAAACATTATGATGGCCACCCCTTATGTATGATAGAGAAAATAACGTGTCCAGCCCAGCCTCCCCCAGCGAGAACACAACGACTAACTATGGATATGAGCAGGTAAGCCGGGAAGAAAAAACCCGGCGCGTGAACGGCGTATTTGATGCCGTGGCCAATAAATACGACCTGATGAATGACCTGATGAGCGGCGGCATGCACCGCCTGTGGAAAAATCGCCTGATCTCTATGCTCGCCCCATGGCCCGGCAGGCGCTATCTTGACATGGCAGGCGGCACGGGAGATATCGCCTTTCGCATTCAAGATGCGCTGGTACAAAAAATATCAGCACGTGAAAGCCAGTCACAACAGCAAAAAACCACCACCATCACCATTGCCGACATCAACCCATCCATGCTGGCAGAAGGCAAAAAACGCGCCATCGACCAGCTTCGCTATTACCCTACCATGGAGAAGTGTAGCAGCCCTGAGTTCGCCTCATGGGATGAGCAGAGCGAATACTGGAGGCAAACAGAACAAACTCCTGAGTTCGACTCAAATCACGACAGCGAAAACACACAACATGCAGCCCTGGAATTCCTCACCTGCTCTGCGGAAGCTATTCCACTGCCAGACAATCACATGGATGGCTACACCATCGCCTTCGGCATTCGCAATGTCGCCGATATACAAACGGCACTCAATGAAGCCTACCGTGTGCTACGCTCAGGCGGGCATTTTCTCTGTATGGAATTTTCGCCGCACACCCACACATTGCTTCAACCGATCTACGACCGCTATTCTCACACGCTGATCCCCCTCCTGGGCCGAATCATCACCGGCGACGCATCGCCCTATCGCTATCTGGTAGACAGCATTCGCACCTTCCCCGCCACCCCTGCATTTCAGCACATGATGAAACAAAGTGGATTCAGACGCTTACAGACCACGCCGCTATCCGGTGGTATCGTCAACATCCATAGCGGCTGGAAATAGCAGGAAAGAGTCTCATGCTTACTCGCCTTCGCCATAGCCTGCACCTCACCCGCATTATGTGGGTTCTGGCCCGAAATGATATATTTTCACTGCTGAAGCACAGCAACACCGCCCCAACATTGCAAATGCTGGGCAGGCTGGTGGCCAGGCGCGACCCTGATCGCAGCCCCGGTGAAAAACTTGCCAGTGCGCTGGAATCACTCGGCCCGACATTCATCAAACTGGGCCAGGCTCTTGCCTCACGCGCCGACATTATTGGCGAAGAAATGGCGACCAAACTCACTCGCCTGCAAGATCGCCTGCCTCCTTTTTCCTATGACGAAGCCAGGGCCATTATTGAAGAAGAGCTCGAAGCACCGCTGGAACAGATGTTCGAGCATTTTGAGGAACAGGCGGTCGCCGCCGCCTCGATCGCTCAGGTCCATCGCGCCCGCACCATTGAAGGACGCCCGGTTGCCGTGAAAGTCATCCGTCCCGGCGTGCGCCGCGCCTTCGCGCGTGATATTGCCAGCATGCATTGGATGGCCAGGCTGATCGAACGCTATATGCCCGCCGCCCGTCGCCTCAAACCGATGGAGGTAATTGATATTTTCGAACAAACCGTCTCCATGGAGATGGACTTACGTTTTGAGGCTGCCGCCGCCAGCGAACTGGCCGAAAATATGGCCGATTTCGATTATTACCGTGTGCCGGACATTGACTGGACGCGCACCGGTGCACGCGTGCTGACCATGGAATGGATCGACGGCATACCGCTCTATGACAAAGCAGCGCTGCTCGCCGCCGGGCATGACCTGCCCACCATTGTCGAGCGATCCGGCATGGCATTTTTCGCTCAGGCTTATCGCGATGGGTTTTTTCATGCCGATATGCATATGGGCAACTTGTTTGTCGATAGTGAAGGGCGGCTTGTCGCTGTTGATTTCGGCATTATGGGCCGCCTGACCCGCCGCGAACGGCTCTATCTGGTCGAGATGCTGTACGGCTTTCTCACCCGCGACTACCTGCGCGTGGCTCAGGTGCATTTTGATGCCGGCTATATCCCGCCGGATCAGGATGTCGCCGAATTTGCCCGCGCCTGCCGCTCCATCTCTGAGCCGATCATGGGCAAACCGCTGTCAGAAATATCAGCCGCGCGCATGCTAGCCCAACTCTTTTCCGTTACCGAAACATTCAAGATGGAAACCCAGCCGCAATTACTGCTGCTGCAAAAAAGCCTGGTGCTGGTCGAAGGCATTGGCCGCCACCTCTACCCTGATACCAATATGTGGGAACAGGCCGAACCGCTGATCCGCGAGACCATCAGCGCCCAACTTGGCCCCAAAGCGCAGTTGCAGGATCGGCTACGCGATGCTACTCGCCTGATGCAAACGCTCCCGTCACTCGTCAGCAGGGCCGAACGCATCTTACAGCGTATTGAGCGCGAGGGAGTCAGCCTGCACCCGGACACCGCCAAACACTTCGCCCGCCGAGGCCGCACCCCGCGCCTGCTCCTGTGGCTCACCGCCACCGCTCTGGCCTTGCTGGTCGCACTGGAGATTAAAGCGCTGCTGTAACAATCGACGGCACCACGACTCTCCGCCTAAGCACTTCAAAATTCACTACTACAATAAGTGTCATTTGCCGGCTTGACTGGCGAATCCATCATCTTCGCAGAATTGTCCAACCTGTCATTCCAGCGAAAGCTGGAATCTTCTAGCCCGGAAACATAAGGGAATAGCAACCACGCGCCGATCAAAACGGCAAATAACACTCTGATATCTGCACTCTAGCTGTCACTGCAGTCATTTCTCGAAAAAGTAACACAATTCTGCTATTGTTAACACGTACACTTCATTGAATTTTTCATTGTTGATTGTGTGCATTTGGATTGAGAGGGCTCTTCCCTCTCTGAGTTGCCGATAGAGGTGACCCATGGCTAACCATAGCCAACCCCCACGCCGCGGGGGCAATCGCGGTTTGCTCATCATCGATTTGACGGGCACCCTCACCCCAAGTGAGGGAGGCAACATGCGTGCCGCCAAGCGGATGGTGGACGAACTCCTGGAAACAGACGCACACTTTGCATCATCTATGCAAGAGATGGCGCGGCTAAATCCAAGCTACGTTCCATATTCCGCTACAAAGAGTACAGCCAGCAATCGAATTCTGCTGGATGTACGAGATGCCGACGAAGACGAAAGCGACAGCGAGTAGTCAAAGTCGGAACAAGGGGATCTGTCGTGAGACACCTCCCTTTTGTTTTAACTGGCATTGCACCCCCATGAGGCACTATCCACTCCTCATCAATACAGGCCTTCCATATATCATGGTAGATCCTTCGACTAGAGCCATTGGCTCTTCGCTCAGGATGACGACTCTCTTTGTCATTCTGGAAGCCGAGTCAGCAGCCTTGAGCTGCGCCTCATGGAATTGTGAATACAATTCCGGAGGCAATCACGTGATCACGAGGCTATCCGGAATCCATTTCTCGCTAATATGACATGATAACAGTAGTCGGGGCAGCAGGCCCGGCGTGGCTCGAAAAACGTGTTATGCTGGATTCGCCGGTTAAACCGACAAATGAATTATGCGAACATTACATCCTCATGAATCGCTGCACTCGCCATGTCATGCTGAGTGAGCATCGTGAGAGAAGCATCCATGCTGCGCCAGGATTCCAAACGCAGATATTTTATGTAAAACGGCACCGAAAAATACGCTCACCCAGCTCTTTCTCTTGCCCTGGTTAGTAATCTCATCTACAATTACACATAATTTTGTTGGTAAAATAAGAATTTTACACATCATGCAGTGCAAAAACCTGCTTCTCATCATCACGGGCAGCGTAGCGGCCTATAAAAGCCTGGAGCTAATTCGTCGGCTGCGTGAGCATGATATCACCATCACCACCATTCTCACCAAGGGCGGGGCAGAATTTGTCACCCCTCTTTCTGTCGCCAGCCTCAGCGAACAACCCGTCTATAGTGACCTCTTCTCATTGAAAGATGAAACCGAGATGGGCCATATCCGCCTGTCGCGTGAGAATGACCTGATTTGCATTGCCCCCGCCAGCGCCGACTTTCTCGCCAAAATGGCGTCGGGGCGGGCTGATTGCCTTGCCAGCGCCGTGCTGTTGGCCACGGATAGCCCGGTGCTCGCCGCCCCTGCCATGAATCACCGAATGTGGGAACACCCCGCCACACAGCGCAATATTGCCCAACTTGAGAAAGACGGCATCACCTTCATTGAACCAGAATCCGGCGAGATGGCCTGCGGCGAGAGCGGCACCGGCCGCATGGCTGAGATTGATGACATACGCAATCACATCCTGAACTTCAAACGGGATAACACATGGTCAGCCAGCCATACAAACCCTGAACGTGGCCGCATGTATGATTCAGCAGCCTTGAGCTCGCCTCATGGGATGAGCGCAGCAAATACCGGAGGCAAACAGGACAACTCCTTGAGCTCGCCTCATGGGATGAGCGCAGCAAATACCGGAGGCAAACAGGACAACTCCTTGAGCTCGCCTCATGGTGTAAGCGCAGCGAATACCGGAGGCAAACAGGACAACTCCTTGAGCTCACCTCATGGGATGAGCGCAGCAAATACCGGAGGCAAACAGGACAACTCCTTGAGCT
>CAYSXY010000005.1:0-35683 GCA_964435165.1 uncultured Rickettsiales bacterium | reverse complement strand
TAAGCGCAGCGAATACCGGAGGCAAACAGGACAACTCCTTGAGCTCACCTCATGGTGTAAGCGCAGCGAATACTGACAGTGAGCCATTGCATGGCCTTCATGCAATCGTCACCGCCGGCCCAACATTCGAGGCGATCGACCCGGTGCGCTTTCTCGGCAATCGCTCCAGCGGCAAACAGGGCTATGCCATTGCCGAAGCGCTGGCAGCGCAAGGCGCACATGTCACATTGGTCTCAGGCCCGACCAACCTGCCATCTCCAGCAGCTGTGCAGCGCGTTGAGGTCGAATCCGCCGCGCAAATGATGGATGCCTGCCTGACTTCACTTCCCGCCGACATCTTTATCGGGGCGGCTGCCGTCGCCGACTGGCAGGTAGCATCCGTCAGCGCGACCAAACTCAAAAAACGCGATGATCACTCACCGCCATCATTAACCCTGACGCAAACGCCGGATATCGTCCACCATGTCGCCATGCATTCTGAGCGCCCGTCACTTGTCATCGGCTTCGCTGCCGAAACAATTGAGGACAATGAGCAGCTACTGGAAACAGCAAATGCTAAACGTACACGCAAACAATGTGACTGGCTGCTGGCCAATGATGTCTCAGACGGCTCTATCTTTGGAGATGAACGCACCCGGCTCCATCTTCTAACGGATGAGGGTTGCGAGAGCTGGCCGGATATGCCTAAATCAGAAGCGGCAACCTTGCTTGCCGAACGTATTGCCTCTCATTTCAATCAACCCCAAACAACCACGAAAGTAACCTCCGCATGAGTCGAGAATCTTCTTTAATGCTGGCCTCCAGCCGTGATGACGATGACAATCTGATTGCCGTACAGGTCGTACGCATGCCGCATGCCAGCGATCTGCCACTTCCCACCTATGCCACGCCTCACAGCGCCGGCTGCGACCTGCTCGCCGCCGTCACCGATGAAGTGACGCTGCGTCCGATGGAACGCGCGATGATCCCGACCGGCCTGTGCATCGCTCTGCCGGATGGGTTTGAAGCGCAAATCCGCCCCCGCTCCGGCCTGGCCATCAAGCATGGCATCACCTGTCTGAACACGCCCGGCACCATTGATGCCGATTATCGCGGCGAAATCAAAGTGATCCTGATTAATCTCGGTAGCGACCCCATCACCATCAGCCGGGGTATGCGCGTCGCCCAGATGGTTGTCGCCCCTGTCACGCGTATTGAATGGGAGCCGGTCCAAAAGCTCGCCAAAACCGGTCGTGGAGAAGGAGGGTTCGGCTCAACCGGAACGCATTAATATGTGATATTCATTCCGGTCCAGCATTATCGCCAATGAACGATCTACAGGACCGCAACAGTAACAATCGTTGATCTTAGAAAGAACAGACAACACACCAACCATGCTTACCCCATCGAAAAAAACCATGCTTGCTTTGGAAGCTGTGCTCTTCATTGCCCAACATTCGCGGCAAGGGCCGGTCAGCAGCAAGCAACTCGCCCAGCATCTGGATTTTCCCGGGCGTTACCTTGAGCATATCATGCAGCGCCTGGTGCATGACGGTGTCCTGCGTGGCTTGCGTGGGCCACGTGGTGGCTATGTGCTTGGCCGTGAACGCCGCCGCATCACGCTTGGTCATATCTGCGTTGTACTGCAGCAGGAGTCTGCATCCGGTGAGGTTGATGATATGTACGGTTCCGATCTTGGCAGGCGTATTATCGCCCCACTGCTCGACAGCGCGATGACGCGCTTTATCGAAGAGATGCAAACCGTCTCGCTGGAAGAATTATGCTGCAAAGCGGAGCAGGATTGCGCCGAATTTACCGTCAAGGTGGCGGCATCACGCCAAACCAACGAAGATTTTACGATTTAACCACGCAACCATAAGGACGAACCCATGAGTAATGTTGCCCCCCTTCCCACCAACCATGAACTGGCGCTGGAAGCGACCGGTCGTGGCAAAATTTACGATAATATATTAGAGACCATCGGCAACACGCCGCTGGTACGCCTGCACCGCATGGCCGAAGAGGCTGGCTGTGTTGGCGATGTGCTGGCAAAACTGGAATTCTTCAACCCGCTTTCCTCCGTCAAAGACCGTATCGCCTACTCAATGGTTGAGATGGCAGAGCGCGAGGGACGCCTGCAGAAGGACTCCGTTTTAGTGGAACCCACCTCTGGTAACACCGGCATTGCGCTGGCATTCGTCGCTGCTGCAAAAGGCTACAAGATTATTCTCACCATGCCGGAAAGCATGTCGATTGAACGACGCAAAATGCTCAAATTGCTGGGCGCGGAACTGGAATTAACACCCGCTGCCAAAGGCATGCGCGGCGCCATTGAAAAAGCCGAAGAGATTCTCAGCAGCAACCCTAAGGCTGTGATGCTTCAGCAATTCAAAAACCCGAGCAACCCGTTGGTGCATGTGGAAACCACCGCCGAAGAAATCTGGACAGATACGGAAGGCAAGGTCGATGTCTTCATCAGCGGTGTCGGCACCGGTGGTACCGTCACCGGCACCGGGCGCGTGCTCAAACGCCTGAACCCGGACATTAAGATCATCGCCGTAGAGCCGGAGGACAGCCCGGTTCTGTCCGGCGGTCAGCCCGGCCCGCATAAAATTCAAGGCATTGGCGCAGGCTTTGTACCGGAGGTACTCGACAAAGAGATCATCGATGAAGTGGTGACCATTGGCAATGAAACCGCCTTCGCCACCGCCCGCAAGGCAGCGCACGACGAAGGCCTGCCAGTCGGCATCTCAAGCGGGGCCACCATTGCCGCCGCACTGGAAGTGGCAGCCCGCCCGGACATGAAGGGCAAAACCATTGTGGTTATCGTTGCCTCCTCTGCCGAACGTTACATCTCTACTGACCTGTTTGCAGAACTTGGGTAACCACTCGCCGGAACGTTATGCACGCCAGACCATCCTGCCGCACATTGGCGAAGCAGGCCAGCAACGCCTGCTTTCCAGCCGGATAGCTATTGTCGGGCTTGGCGGCCTCGGCTGCCCGGCAGCGCTCTATCTTGCCGCCGCCGGCATCGGTCAATTGATCTTCATCGATGACGATCGTGTCAGCCTGCATAATCTGCAACGGCAAGTATTGTATGAGGAAGGTGATGTCGGTCGGCTGAAGGTCGAAGCGGCGCGTGAAACAGTGTTGGAACGTAACAGCGGCTGTCAAATAGACATCGTGACAGAACCGCTCACTGCGGATAATAGCGACGAACTGCTACGCGGCACGGATATCATTCTTGATGGCACCGATAACCATCAGGCACGCCAGATCATGCATAACTATGCAACACAAACGCACACGCCGTGGGTCTATGCCGCCATCGGTGGGTTCAGCGCCTTGATGAGTCTGTTTGACGCACGCCAGCCCGACAATCCCTGTTATGCTTGCCTGCACCCTGACAGCGACAATGCACCGACAAACTGCGCTGAGACTGGCGTACCCGGCCCCTTGCCCGGCATCATTGGCACCATGCAGGCCATGCAGGCTATCAACTGCTTGCTTGGAATCGGCACTGCCTTAACAGGCCGTCTACTACGCTTTGACGCGACACAACTGCGATGGTGCGAAAGCCGCCTGCAGCGCGACCCGGCCTGCCCGCACCATGCGCCGCTTGCCAAAGCGGCCAGCAAGTGATTAAGTGTAAACCATCGTCAACATCTATCTCAGAGTCCTCACGGTGAGCATCAAATCCTTTGTCTATATCATAAGCGTATGCTGCCTTGTCGTCTGGACGCCAACACAAGCACTGGCAGATAAAAGCTCCGGCCTGCCGATTCCGCGCTTTGTCTCGCTCAAATCATCCGAAGTGAACCTTCGTACCGGCCCCGGCATTCGCTATCCCATCCGCTGGGTCTACCGCAAAAAATGGCTGCCGATGGAAGTCACGGACGAATTTGAACATTGGCGCCAGGTACGCGATATTACCGGCGAATCCGGCTGGGTCCATAAGTCATTACTCTCCGGCCGCCGCACCGCCATCATCTATCATGACATCATCACTCTCTACCGTAGGCCGGATAGCGCCTCCAGCCCCGTGCTGCGCGCAGAGAATGGTGTGGTGGCTGATATTGTCGAGTGCGATGCCACCTGGTGCCGCCTGCAGTTGGACAATCTCAAAGGCTGGACACCCAAGCAAACGCTGTGGGGTGTCTATGATGACGAAGTCATTGATTAGATTAATGAAAAAATTTTAATGTAACAATTCGTTACAAACACCCCTTGCTTGTTATGTAACAATATGTTACATTGCTATGTATGGCTTACCGCATCGACATCACGCCTACGGCGTACAAACAACTGAAGCGGTTGCCAGCCAGCTGGCAGATGCGGATACGGGATAAATTGGCACAAGTGGCAGAGGCACCTTATGCCCCGAACAACAACGTGAAAGCCCTGAAGAGCCGCCCGGCTTTCCGCCTGCGTGTGGGCGACTGGCGGGTCATTTATGAGCTGCATGATGACCGGCTGGTGCTGGTGGTGTTGGAAGTAGGTGCGAGAGGAGGAATATACGAATGAAACCGGAAACAATTATCCAAAACGGCCAAACCTATGTGCTGGTGCAGCCGGAAGTATATCAAAGTCTGGTGGAAGATGCCGAAATGCTCCAAGACATTCAGGCTTACGATGCCGCCAAAGCACGGCAGGAAGAAGCCTTCCCACTGGATGTAATGGATAGCATCGACACAGGCGAACACCCTGTAAGAGCATTTCGCCTGCATCGCGACATGTCACAAAAAGAACTGGCAGAAAAAGCCGGATTGGAACGTGTGACCATTACTCAGATTGAAACCCGCGCCCGTAAAGGAACCGTGGAGCAATATAAGGCCATTGCTAAGGTGCTGAATGTGAATGTGGATAGCATTTTATCTGAATAATTCACAATATGACTCTATGAATATTTCCGCTAAACTTGCCGAATGATTTCGCTAGAAACAGTGGGCAAGAGATATGAGTGACAAGAATTCAGGCAAATGATAATAACGGATGTGGCCCCGCCCGACTCGCGCCCACGAAGGACTGGATGCAGATATCCTCGAATGGGCATGTGCAGCTATTATCTACATTGTTCCGGCTAAATATATCGATGGTTAGCAACTAGCTGATGCCGGAATAAAATAAACGCTGTCAGAACCTGGTTCTGGCAGCGTTGCTGTATCAACACAGAGAAAAATAACGTTACGACGACGTACGGCGAACCCGCACAATCACTTCGACGGACGTGATCTCAGCGCCATCCGGTGGTGTCGGCACGCCGCTGATGCCCATATATTCACCCGGAATATCCATCAGATCACCCGTATCTTCATATAAAAAGTGATGATGGGGGACAATGTTGGTATCAAAATACGAGCGACCACCTTCCACCACAATCTCTTTCAGCAATCCTGCCTGGGTGAATTGATGCAACGTATTATAAATCGTTGCCAGCGATACTTTCACCTTCTGCTCACGCGATTCATTGAGCAAATGTTCAGCCGTTAAATGCCGATCGCCCTTGCCCCAAATAATACGACCCAACTCAATACGCTGCGTCGTCGGGCGCAATCCCGCATCTTTCAATCGATCAACAATCGCCTCGCCGGTCATAGGAGTCGGTAACGTGTGAACAATCGTCATGGGTTGTGGCATCTCTGTTATTGCGAATCATTCTTATTCTAACACAAATGTAAAACGCGTGCAAGATATTGCCCGTCTCTTTCTTAAAGCCGTAACGATTACGAAACAGATGTCACTGCTATGCGCCCCGACATCCGTGGGCGTCACGCATGTATATCAGAAATAATCTGCCAGGATACGCCGCCTTAATCACCTGTCATAATGCGGTCAACCAACTGCTTAACGGTCGGCACGAACCCATCAGCATAGAACGGATCGTCGGCAAATCGATACGCATTATGGCCGGAGAACATCAGCTGATGATCAATATCATCCGAATGCGCAATCTGTTGCAGTGTTTTTTGAATGCAGTAGCTGCGAGGATCAGCCTTATAACCCGTTGTGCCTTTTTCATTCTCCGCCCAGTTACTGAATTTACAGGCGCTCAGGCAGCCCATACATTCAATCTGGTCGGTTACAATCTGCTTCTCTTTGTCAGGCGTGACAAAAATCAACGTTCCATCCGGTGTTTTCATACCGTTGGTAAAACCTTCAGCAATCCAGCGCTCGGCTTTTTGCTTATCCTCCGCCGTCACATAGACCGGCCGTCCGCGCTGGCCGATCGGCAATGCTTCGCTCATTTCACCTTCCGCCTTGCGAGCATAAGAAATCTGGCGCTCTTCGCGCTGCTTGAGCTCTTCTATAAAATCATTATGCACCGCTGATGAATAAAAGCCGGTCGGGCTGAAGCGATTCAGATACACATCGCCTTCCTTCAACGTAACGAGACGCTTCTTCCAGGCATCGGAGACAGGGCTCTCCTGCGTCAGGATCGGCCGCGTACCATACTGAAACGCAATTGGGCCAATCTCCGGATTGTCGAGCCAGTCGCTCCATTCGCGCAGATACCAGACACCACCTGCCATAATAATTGGTGTCTCTTCCAGCCCGACCTGGTTCATAAAGGCTCGGATTTCCGCCACACGTGGATACGGATCCTGCGGATCGGTGGGTGATTCCGCATTGCTGAGTCCATTATGCCCGCCGGCCTTCCACGGATCTTCATACACCACCGCGCCAAGCAGGTCTGACATTTTACTGTATGAGCGCTTCCATAAGGCACGAAACGCCCGCATGGATGAGACAATAGGGTAATAATAAATATTATATTGTGCGGCGATTTCAGCAATTTTATAGGGCATCCCGGCACCACAGGTTACCCCGTGCACCATGCCTCTGGTCTTTTCCAAAATGCCATGCAGGATGGGCTCCACCCCTCCCATTTCCCACAGCACATTCATATGCAGTCGGCCTTCCTTTCCCATAATCTCATGAGCAATCTGTGCCTGGGTAATGCCACCCTGAACCCCGAACTCAATTAACTCATGATGACGCTCACGGCGTGTTTTACCGTGATAAATCTGGGGAATGATATTGCCATTGTCATCGTAGCTGTCGGCATTGACGCCAGAAAATGTCCCAACCGCACCGGCAGCCGCAAACGCGCCGGAGCTTTCTCCGTTAGTCACGGAAATACCCTTGCCACCCTCAATAATCGGCAACACTTCCTGTCCGGAGATGCGCACCGGTTTTAAACCTGAAAGCACAGAACGCACCTTTTCGCCTTTTGTTTCAATAAGTGACTTAAAATCATACTGTTCCGGTACTACTTCTGTATACATGGAAAGAAAGCGCCTCGTCAATCGAAAGGCCCTATTTATACAAACCTGACCCGTTTTAACAACGAATTATACAGCACCGGCATCAAAGGCAAGCCAGCCAATGTAAGCAGCGTAACAGGCAAGCAGTGTCAACCCTTCCCACCGCACGATACGCAAACCACTGAATAAAAAACCAATCAGCAAACAGGTGGCCAGCACCATCACCCAAATATCCACCACCATTATCGATGCCGGAATAGGAAGCGGCACGACAAGGCTCGTGATGCCCAGAATGCCGCAAATATTATACAGATTGCTACCAATGACATTCCCAATGGCAATATCCACATTGCGCCTGAGCGCCGCAATAATGGAAATCGCCAGTTCAGGTAAGGAGGTTCCAATCGCCACCAACGTCAAACCAATGACCGTTTCGGACACACCCAGCACCCGCGCAATCGCCACTGCCCCTTCGACGAGAAAATGCGCCCCGGTCACCGTCACAGCAATACCCACCACGGCCAGAAGCAGGCCAAGCACCCAATGGCGTTCCGGTAGACGCGGAATATCGTCAGCATCAGCCGCCGCCCTATTGAGCTTCACCTGCTGGCGCTCACGCCGATATGAATAGACAATATATGCAACCAGACAGCTGATGAGGATGATGCCGGCCCAACGCCCCAGCGTGCCCAGCATAAAAAGCAGCACCATCAGTACCGTCACCAGCACTAATGCCGAACCGTCACGTTTCATCGACGCGGCGGGAATCCCGACCGGCGTTATAGCGGCGGTAACCCCGAGTATGAGAAGAATATTGGCAATATTACTCCCCACCACATTGCCCACAGCAATACCCGGCACCTCTTTCAGTGCAGCGTTCAGGCTGGTCACCAGCTCCGGCATCGATGTGCCAAAACCGACCAGTGTCAAGCCAATGAGAAGCTCTGACACCCCAAAATGCCGGGCGACCGTCACTGACCCACTCACAAGCGCATTGCCGCCCACGACCAGCAGCACAAAGCCCAGCAGCAATTCAATGATCATGATGTGTCATCCCGTTCGTGATCAATGTGCTTCACCCCAGTTGCTGGCAACACCTACCTCCACAACCAACGGCACATCCAACGACACCACCGATTCCATCGCCGCCTTCACCATAGTGGCTACTTCATCTGCTCTGTCTTTCGGCACTTCAAACAGCAATTCATCATGCACCTGCAACAACATCGACCCGTCCAGACCTGCATCGGCCAGCCGTCGATGCACGGCAATCATCGCTTTTTTGATAATGTCCGCCGCCGTTCCCTGCAACGGAGCATTAATGGCCGCCCGCTCAGCAAAACCAGCTTGTGGCCCTTTACTACCTGCACCACGAATCACGCATTTGCGCCCACATAGGGTCCAGACATGGCCATGTTCTTTGGCATAGGCTTTGACCTTATCCATATAACGACGAATACCCGGATATTGCGTGAAATACGCCTCGATATAATCTGCCGCTTCTTTTCGAGGAATGCCGAGACGCTGGCTCAGCCCAAAGGCGCTCATGCCATAAATCAGACCAAAATTGATCATCTTGGCGGTGCGGCGTAACTCACTGCTTACGTCTTCCAGCGGCACCCCAAATACCTGGTGCGCGGTGATACTATGAATGTCTTTTTCCTCACGAAAGGCCTGCTTAAGCGCATCGATATCTGCCATATGCGCCAGCAGGCGCAATTCAATTTGTGAGTAATCTGCCGCAATCAGCACATGTCCGGGCTCAGAAACAAAAGCCGTGCGAATGGCCCGCCCTTCCTCAGTACGAATCGGAATATTCTGCAAGTTAGGGTCGTTCGAACTCAAACGCCCTGTCGAAGTGCCTGCCATAGAAAATGACGTATGCACGCGCCCGGTCGACGGATTCACCTGCGCCTGCAATGCATCGGTATAGGTACTTTTGAGTTTGGAAAGCTGCCGCCATTCCAACACCTTGGTCGGCAGTTCATGCCCCTGTGCCGCCAATTCTTCCAGCACATCAGCCCCGGTCGCGTAGCTACCCGATTTCCCTTTTTTTCCTTCGCCGAGTTTCAATTCATCATAGATGATCTCCCCCAGCTGCTTGGGCGAACCGATCGTAAACTCCCGGCCCGCCAGTCTGTAGATTGTCTGCCCTAACACCTCCAGACGGCTGGCAAAATCATGCGACATCTGATTGAGCACTGTCGGATCAACCCGGATGCCACGATATTCCATTGCCGTTAGCACCGGCACTAACGGACGCTCCACCGTCTCGTAAAACGCACCCATATGTTCATCGATCAGACGCGGCGCGAAGTGGTCATGGAGCCTCAGGGTAAGATCAGCATCTTCCGCCGCATAATCGCGCGCCTCTTCCAGCGGAACGTCGGCAAAGCTCCGGCGTTTATTCTGCCGATTCACCACATCACTGAATGCCACCGGTGTCACCCCCAGATGCAATTGGCACAACTCATCCATATTGTGCCGATTCGCTGCTGAATCAAGCACATACGACATCAACATCGTGTCATCGATAGGCGCCACATCAACGCCATAGCGCCGCATCACCAGTAAATCAAATTTGATATTCTGACCGACTTTGAGCATGCCTGAATCTTCCAACATGGGCTTAAGCATCTCAATCACCCGGTCACGGTTCAGTTGCTCGCCTACCGACAGGGAATCATCCGTATGATCGTCCAGCAAGTCACCTTGCGTCTCTCCACTTCCATGGCCCAATGGAATGTAACACGCCTCCCCCGCCATGATAGAAAGCGAGATGCCAACCAGCTGACATTGCATCGCATCCAGCCCATCCGTTTCCGTATCAAATGCAACGCGCCCAGCCCGCTCAATGCGCGTCATCCAGCGGCGTAACGCCTCCTCATCCTGAATTAATTCATAGTCACAATCGGCAGGCGCCGGTGCCTCAGGCAATGACAAAACAGCCTTATCGTCATCGCTGGCTTCACTGGACTTCGCCTTAGCAGCAACCTCTTCACCCAGCACTGCCTTCCATTTAGCGATGAGACTGCGAAATCCCTGCTGCTGCAAAAAGGCACCCAGCACATCAGCTTCCGGCAGTTTTACGTCAAAACCGCGGATCGGTTCAGGCAAAGCCACTGAATCATCCAGCGCGACCAACTGCTGCGACAGGCGCGCCTGCTCAGCATATTCAATGAGCATTTCCCGGCGTTTTTTTTGTGGAATGTCATCCGCATGAGCCAGTAAATTCTCCAATGTTCCATACTGCTCAATGAGTTGCGCTGCTGTCTTTGGGCCAATACCCGGCACTCCCGGCACATTATCGCTGCTGTCACCAATCAACGCCTGCACCTCAATCACTTTTTCAGGTGGTACACCAAATTTTTCCACCACCTCTGCTTCATGAATGTGGCGGTTTTTCATGGCATCGAACATCGACACCCCGTCGCCCACCAGTTGCATCAAATCCTTGTCAGAAGAGACAATCGTCACCTCCATGCCATCCGCCCGCGCCGCTTTGGTGTATGCAGCGATCAGATCATCAGCCTCATATCCTTCCATCTCAATGGCTGGCAGATTAAGTGCTCGTGTTGCTTCTTTAATCAGCGCAAATTGCGGCACCAGATCTTCCGGTGGCTCTGGGCGGTTTGCCTTGTAGTCGGCATAAATTTCATGGCGAAAATTCTGACGGGCCGCATCAAAAATCACGGCGATATGATCAGCCTGCATATCATCGACAAGTTTTGTCAGCATATTGACGAAACCATAGACGGCACCCACGGGCGTTCCTTGCGGATTGGTCAGTGGCGGCAGTGAATGATAGGCACGAAAGATAAATCCGGAACCATCGACAAGATAAAGATGGGGTGTGGTGTGTGATGCGGTCATAGCGGCGGATGCAGTGTTCATGCATTGTGGATAGCACAGACCATGCCCGACCCGCCACGTCTATTGTAAATAAAAAATACAAAAAGGGTAGCAGCCAGAAGCTGCCACCCTATCATTCCCACTAAAAAGCCAGTAGCACAGTAACTATTACTTAAAGACCATCACACAACTCCAGACAATGCTATCTGGGCCGATGGTCCAGACCATAATGTGCGGGCGGTATTGCATACATTGGCGCCATCATCGGCGTGTTATAACCATAAGGCATGGCGTGCGGCATCATCATGACCGGCTGCGGCGCGACAGGCGGCATGGCGTGCGGCATGTAGGCATGAGCAGGCATGGGCTGCGGGTGAAACCGCGCATCTTCAGCCTCTTCCACGAGTTTTTCCATCTTATCGCAATGGCGAATGGTGTAGATATTCTGCAAATAATCAATACGCTCATCGGCGGCGCCAACCGCATCCTGTGCACTGATAAGCGTCGAGGGATAAGTATGCGGCATCAACACATTACGTACACTCAGGCCGCGATTTTCCCGGGCCTTACGCTTAAAAAATTCTGCTTCATTGATTTCCAGCAAAATGTCGGCGCAGGCCAGTTTTTTATCTTCCGCCTGTACCGGCGCCACTTTAGCTGATTTCACTCCTGAGCATGCTGCCAGTGCCATGATTATACAGCTCAATAATACCATGCGTCCCATCTTACGCATCCCTCCCGAATGTTATGGTTCTTCTTCTCACCTCTGACGCGCCGTCTCTCATTTTCTTTTCAGCGCCACAGCCTATAATCTTAATTATCGTCAATAATAGTTAACAAAGCCCTGCTGCACAGATAGAACAAAAGAGATGGTCTTATTCAAGCTCGTTTCGCATTGCGCTTCACGCAGCGGGCAACTAAGGTACCAAGCTCATGAATACAATGGATGGATGAAACCTATGCGCACCCCGCTGGCACTTCTCGCTCTCTTCCCCTTTGTTATCGCTTGCTCGCACACCATTCCCATTGCCGAGCTATCCTTACCGGCTCCGCAACGTATCCACGGCAAGGTCGTCGAGATCGACGACGATGCATTCGTGCTTGAAGATGCTACCGGCAGTATTGAGGTGGAAGTCGAGGGAACCAATGCCGAAGCGGCAATGCCTCAGCTCGGCGATTTTGTCACTGTAGAAGGCAATCTGGACGAAGATGACGGTCAAGAGTTTGATGCCTATCGCATCATCCATACGGATGGAACGCACTTTAACCTGCTGTCACATATCGGCAAGTAACGGCAAGATTAAGCAGCGCTGCTGTGCTGTTTATCTTTGAGAACAAAACGTCGGCTGCAATAGGGACAGATCACCTGGCCTTCTTTGGACACATCCAGATAGACCAGCGGATGTCCGGTCACGCCACTACCGCCGTCGCATCCGACACGTTTGCTATCGATGTAGATGGTTTCAAAATAATCAGCCATGCCGACCTCTCACATGCAATTGATCAGGCGCATCATACTCAGCCCGATTGAATGCGCAAGTATGGGTGCTTATCAAATTATTGTGATAAATAATTCAAGGCCGAAGCAATATCATGCCCTTCAGCATTCTTTATCCCATCCAGTTGAAGTGATGGATAAAAACCAGCGTTAGGTATGGTATCGCCGTGATGCTGTATTAACCAGTCAGCTAGATTATTCACCTCTTGAAATTCAGTGCCTTCAATCTGATGTATAAACTCAGGTATAAAAGTTTTTTCTCCCGACCAAGCACGTTTACGTTCTGACCTATGCCTTTTAGTTTTAGCTCTGATGCGCTGCTTATCGTTCATTACATCCACGCGATAAGGAGTTATAGTGAAAGATTCTGGATGATCAGAACTATCATCTTGATACGAAATTATGATATTCGGTGGATTAGTTAATTTAATTTCTTGTCGGCTTTGTATACCAATTTGTAAATTCTCATCTCTTTGTTCAAAAACTATTCTTGTAAAAAAAGTTTCAGGGTCATCAAAAACTTCACCTGTTTTTAGTGCTGTAACCCCACCTTCAATGCGATCAACCTTAAAAGTTCGGGGTTCCCTTTTTGTAGCACACCAACCAAGTATATAGACACAATCTGATTCACGTATGTTATCTAAATCTTCTCCGATGATCTTTAGTAAAATAATTCTTCGTAGCCTACCCGAATAGAAAAATGAAATAGGTACAGCCAGATAGTTCGCCAAAATATTGCCTAAAGTAATTCTATAGCCACTATCTCCTTCATATATAGGCGGTTTGTCATAAGCTTGCTGTAGCGTATCAATAAAATCTTGGACCTTATCCTCATCGCTAAGGTCATACTCCTTTTTGGAGCGCAGATATAATATTAAAGCGACTAATATTATAAATATTAATACTAGGTATTGCATTCCTGTCGCCATACCAGTTACTGAATATACAATAAGTAATTATTGTCCAAACACCATCCACACACCATTCTCCACCGCACCGAACTCTTTCGCCTCCGGCGGCAGATCAGCATAAACGCCGGAGTAGCGTGTCACCGCCTGCCCCATCACCGGACCGCCACCGCGAACAATTGCATTTGCGCCTTGCGGAAAGACTGGCTGTTGTGATCCAGCAGCCGTCGTTGCATCTCGCCGCTCGACGACATCGCCATTGGCCGCCATTTCCACCCGACCCGCACTGGGAGACGCCTTTGCATCGGCCATCGCTTCACCGCGCTGCGCTGCATCCAGCCGCGCCAACACATCATCCATATTCTTCTCCGCTGCCGCCTCGCGAACCGGCACAGCAGCCTTCGCAGGCATCTTTGGTGCATCAGTCCTGGGTGTAGCAGCATCAACAATCTGTTCATCCCGCCTCAACGGTTCTGTTTTGCCATGATATTCATCACCGCGACCGACCGGCATCACAGCCGCACCTTCCATCTCAGCGGCGTGCACAGGCTGTGCCTGGGCCAGGAACAGCAAATCACCGTCACGCCGTTGTTGCACCCGGCGACGCTTCACATCCGACAACGCCAAAACCTGCTCCTTCACCTCATGAAGAGGTGGAGCGGCACGATGCTGACGCGGTGCAGTGTAAGGAGAGGCGGATGCAACTTGGCTTGCCCCAGCGGTGCCGTGCTGCGAATCGATCGACGTCGTCATAATGGACTTCCAATTACCCAGCACTTTATCGGCATAATCACGCCCACGCCATGGCGTGCCGGAATGATAACGCGCAACGGCCTTGCGCCAACTGCCTAAGCTACGAAAATGGCGCCGCAGGTAATAGGCGGCATAAGCAATGTTATAGTCGGGGTCAAATGCCTGTTCCAGCGAGTCGAATATGGCCCCATGATAATGCAGATTAATCTGCATGCAGCCCACATCAATACTGCTCACCCCTTGCTGTTGCAGACGGCGCACTTCGGCAATCGCCTCCGCTTTGCTGGCAAAAAACCGGCCTTTGCCATTGGCCTGCACCGTCCATGGCCAGGCCAGACGCGAGCCACTACCGCGATGCAACCGCCCGGATTCAGTCAGAGCCAATGATTCAAGCAGATATTGAGGAATGCCCAGCTTCCGCTCATAACGCGGCATGCGTGCATGGCATCGCTGCGCTTCATTCCATGCATGATCCTGGGTGGAGAGTGCACCATCCATCGCCCTGGCCGTATGAGGCACCATGGCAAGCCATCCGGCAACGATTAATGAAGGCAGTATCCATCGCAGCATAATGCCTATCCATGCCAACAAGACCTAAAGAATTACTTAATAACCTGTAGCAATTACGGTGATGTCTTAAGATGGAATGGCCAGTCAGGCAACGCGTCAGCCATTTGCACACCATAAACCAAGGCCAGATGTTCAGGTGACAGTGCCTGAAGAGGGCTATTCAACGTCACTTTCTTCCCCTCCTGCATCAGCAGCACGGCATCGGCATAACGCGCTGCCAATAATATATCATGCATGATGGCAATGATGGTCATGCCATCCGCAACATAGCCGCGCAACGCTTCCATCAATTGCATTTGATGTGTGATATCCAGACTGGCTACCGGCTCATCCAGCAGGAGTAATCGCGGCTGCCCAACCAGTGCCCGCGCCAACATCACCCGCTGAAGTTCTCCACCTGACAGCCGGTCCACACGCCGATCCGCCAGATGACGAATATCCAATTGCCCCATCACGGCATCGACCTGCCGTGCCTGCTGCATACTCACACGAAACCCCCAGCCATGGTCATACGGAATCAGGCCAAGCGCGACCACATGATGCACCGGCATCGGCCAATGGCACACACTCTGCTGTGGAAGATAAGCAATCTGCTGTGCCCGCTCGCGCGCTGACAATGCACCAATTGCCTTTCCAGCCAACAGATACTGCCCGCAACTTGGCGTCATCAGCCCGGCCAATATGCGCAGCAATGTCGTTTTTCCTGCTCCATTCGGGCCGACAATCGCCAGCAATTCACCGTCAAGATCAAATGACATTGCCTCAACCAGCCACCGCTTGCGCGACAAGCGGTATCCTACGTCCCACAAGTGAACCAGGGGAGACACGTCCGTCATACAACGCTCCGCTTGAGCCGGAGAATCAGCATCAGGAAAAAGGGCGCACCGAGCATCGCGGTAATGACACCGATATTGATTTCCTGACTGTTTGTGGGAATCAATCTCACGCTTATATCCGCCAGCAACAGCAGAACAGCCCCCCCTAAGGCACTTGGAATCAGTAAGCGCACCGGATCATGCTGAACAAGCGGCCTGACAAGATGCGGCACCATTAACCCGACAAAACCGATAATACCACTGACCGATACCGCGGCTCCAACCATCAGTGCCACTCCCACTTCGAGATGCAAACGCGCCCGAGCAAGCGATATTCCCAATGAACTTGCCACCTCTTCTCCCAATGCCAGCGCACTCAGGCTGTGGCGTTGCATCATCACCAGTGCCATCCCCATCATCATTGCCGGTAGTGCGACCCACACATGCCACAGGGTACGATCAGCAAATGATCCCATAAGCCAGCGATACACATCCATCAGGGCAAACGGGTTAGGCTGCAGATTCATGAGCAAGGCAAGGCCTGCACCTGTCATGCTGGCAACCGCGATACCCGCAAGAACAATGGTCTCGCTTTTCGCTGCTGTTCCGGCAAGCAGACGCACAATCACAACAGCCCCCAACGCCCCAGCCATCCCACAGGCCACCACCGGCACCATGCCTGAATAACCAACATAAAACATCAGGGCAGCACCGAGCGACGCACCGCCGGATACGCCGAGCAGGCCTGGTTCAGCGAGCGGATTACGCACATAGCCCTGCATGGTGGCTCCTGCAAATCCCAATGACGCTCCAACAGCCATGGCAAGCAATGTGCGCGGCAGGCGAATTTCAACCAAAATCAAGGGCGCGATACCATCCAGTTGCCAGATATCAGACATATTCCTCCACCCGATACCGGCCGTGCCGGTCAGCATGGAGGCAAGCGCGCCTGCCAGCAGGACAATACTCAAGCCAATGATCAGCCATCGGTCCTGCATTTATCGCTCCATACGCCATTGGGCAAATAGAGGTATCATCTCCAATATGCCGGGTTCTGCACAGATCAACCGGTTCGGGTGAAGGGAACGACGCGAAGGTAAGGCGCTGACCAGCGCCGGATGACGCAGACGCTCAGCCCCGAGAGAAGCATAAGTATCAGGTACCTGCGGCACCACTAACATATCAGGTGGCGAAGCAACAAGTTCTTCCACATGCATGTAGGCATGATCCGATGCTAAACGCCACCCGGTCATCCCGATGACCTCCTTAATCATTCCACGATGCCCGTTGGTGAAGCCCGTTTCTGTCCACAACACCAATGATAGAGGTGGCTGCGACGGCCCAATCATCTGATAAGGAGCAATGACCTCATCGACTTGTTGTTGTAATCCCTCACCATGATCATCCATACCAATCGCTTCCGACAATGCCCGAGCGAACAGGGGCAACTCACCGATGGATGTTGGCTCCTCCAACACCATTACCGGCACACCCAACCGTTCCAACCGCGTGACCAGCCAACTCGGCGTATAATTCATCGCTAACACCATATCCGGCTGATGGGATAAGATAGATTCAAGCGTCAGACGCACCGTCGGATAATCTGACGCCTGCTCATGCAAACGGGAGATCGATGGATCATCGGCCAGCCATGAGAGAGCGGCAATCCGCTCTGGAGCAAATTGCAGCAGCCACTGATCCACACATAGATTAAGTGACACAACACGTGTCGCATGATCACCCGACATGGCAGGTGCCGGTAACAAAAACACAATAATCGATAGGACACGCACAGGAAGGCAGCATCGTGACAATGATGCGATGCAGTACAGCATTCCTCTTCTTAGCGCTCTATACGGCCCGCAGGACAGAGCACCACGCCCTAGGGCGTGGGTGAATGAGTATCCGGACTGCGTGAGCAGGACGGCGAACGCATGGCGTTCGTAGCCCCGCAGGGATAAGTACCACGGGGTTACCCGTGGGTATCTATTTAACAAAAGCTTAATCAGCATGGCATACAATGGGAATAGGGCTTGTATCACGCGCATCCGGGCCCGTTGGAGCAACAACACGGCAAGACATAACGCATCTCCATCGGCAGGTCACGCGCTACACGCCTCTTCATGAACCAATAAAGAGGGACATGCATGGCAACCACGATGGAAAAACTGTTGAATGATTATCGTCTGACCACAGCCGAAATACTCTATCACTTACCTGACCACCCTTCATTATTGCAAAGTTATATCTGGCAGGAATACGACAAAACGCCTGATTTCCCGGAATTGAAGCAATTTCTCGATTTTTGGGAAAAGAAAATTGAAGGACGGCTTCATTCCGTCACCGTTGCCAGTGTAGAGCTTATCAAGCCATCCGACATGCGCATCGCCAATGGTGAACTATCCATTCATTAAGTATAGACACAACAAGGAAAGATAACCCAAGACGTTTTATCTCTGGATAGATCGCTGTCGTTTTTGTTCTCTTTTCAAACAGGCATGACTGGCATACAACCATTCCATCATCTGTAAAAACGGAATGACCTGCTGCTCATGCGCATCATCAATGCCCTCTTCGCCCGCGGCCTCGGCGGTATAGAACAGGCCTATGTCGATTACGGCATTGCCCTGCGCCAGCGCGGACATGAGGTCATGCAACTCTGCCACCCAACAGCCGCAATAATCCCCAAACTGGATGAAGCGAATCTGCATTACACCACCATCAGTAATCGCGGCCAATGGGATCTGTTTGCCTCGCAGCGTCTGAAGCGTGTTGTCACAGATTTCCATCCCGATCTGCTCATTGCCCACGGCAATCGTGCCATCTCACTCCTCCACCGGGTAAAAGGCCAGGTGCCGCTCACCGGGGTCGCGCATAATTACCGCCTCAAACGCTTTGGGCGGCTGGATGGTGCTTTTACCGTCACAGATCGTCTGCGTGATGAGTTGATTCATCGTGGCCTGCCGACGGAACGTGTCTTTACCGTTCCCAATATGATCGCTATTGCGGATGAATTGCCGCCGCCACGTGCTCCCGGAGATATTCCACATATTGCCACCATCGGCCGCATGATTCGCAAAAAAGGATTTGATGTCTTTCTCAAAGCGCTTGGTCAACTGAAGCATGATGGCATTGCCTTCCGTGCGACACTGGGTGGCCATGGTGGAGAATACCAACGCCTGCTGCAGCGACGTCATCTCCTCCAACTTGAGGACACACTGGCCATGCCCGGCTGGGTTGATGAGCCGGATCGCTTCCTGAGTGAATGCGATATTTTCTGCCTCCCCTCATTGCAGGAGCCGTTCGGCATTGTGCTGCTGGAGGCCATGCGCGCCGGTTGTTGCATCGTCGCCACCAAAACAGATGGCCCGCTGGCCATGATCCGCCATGAAGAAAACGGACTGTTAGTGCCAACAGACGACCCGGATGCATTGGCCCGCGCCTTCAAACAGCTGATCTGCTGGCCGGATAAAGCCCATGCAATGGCAAAACAAGCACAGGCAGATGTGCGGGCGCATTTTTCGCAACCCGTGGTCGCCTCCATTTTGCATAAAGCTGTCGAACACATGGTTCAGAGTTTTGCATCCCCATCATCGTCACAACAGTATGAGTGAGTCATTATGAATCATGCCATCTCCCTTAGCCATCGCACCTTAGTCATCATTAGCGGGGCTGATCGTATAGATTTCCTGCAAGGGTTACTCACCAACAATGTGAACCAATGTGAGAACGGCAAGGCAATCTATGCCTGCCTCCTCACCCCGCAAGGCAAATTCCTGCATGACATGATCATCGCCAGCCACCACGACAAACTATGGTGTGAGATTGATGCCAGTTCCATCGAAGACTTCATCACGCGGCTAAAACGCTATACATTGCGCGCCCAGGTCACCATCGAGCAGCCAGATACGCCGCACATGGTGCTGGCAGTCACCGACCCAGCGGCTGTAGAACGATTCACGCTCCCTAATCAACAGGGGGCCCGCCGCTATGAGGAACCATATCAGGCCTTACTTCTGCGCGACCCTCGCCTGGAACGCTTAGGGGCGCGCATCTGGCTCCCGCAGCAGCATGCGGAAGCATTCCGCACCGCCCATGAATTAACATCTGCGCCGCTTGCAACCTACGAGCAGCACCGTCTTGCACTGGGAGTGCCGGACGGCAGACGCGATATGACACCGGAATCGGCACTGCTGCTCGAATGGCGTTTGGATAAATTGCATGCGATCGATTTTACCAAAGGCTGTTATGTCGGGCAGGAAGTCACCGCACGCACGCACCACCGTGCCAACCTGCGCAAGCACAGCTATATCATTCACGGTGCCTCAGAATTACCGGACACAGGAACGGGCATTACAACCGCCGACGGCATCGTGGCAGGCTCGCTCGGCACGCATGAGGGCAGGACAGGCATTGCGGTGTTGAAAGATGCGCTGGTAATAGAAGCAACAGAGGATGCCCCGCTCCACGCAGGCAACATCCCATTGACCATCACCTCTCCCGACTGGGCCTGAGGACAAAAAAATCGTCAGATCTTACGGGCCAGACGCTTGCTGCAGCGCCTCCAGCACCGCTGATTCGGTCAATAGCTCGGAAAGAATAATACCATCGGGCGCTCCCGGCCCATGCACAATGTTAAAGGGAATACCATACCGGCCATGGCTCCGTAGATAATCGCCAATCGATTCATCATGATTTGTCCAATCCGCCTGCATCGCCACGACATTCTCGGCAAGTAGCGCCTCCTGCACCACTGCACGATCCAGCACCAAAAACTTGTTGGCTTTGCATGTCAGGCACCAATCGGCCGTCACATCGACAAAGACAACCTGTCCGCTCTCCACCCTCTCCGCAATTTGCGTCGGTGCAAAAGGCTGCCATAGTGCGACATCCTGCCTCGCGGCTCCGGAGCACCATGCGGCCAGCCCAATCAATAACAATAAGGGCAATATCATGCGTCGCCAATATTGACCCCACCCGACCTTGATCAACATACCAATCATCAGCAGCAAGATGGCCGTTACCAGCCCCCACAGCCACAACAGCGATAGCTGGCTGCTGGCAATCCAGACCAGCCATAAAACAGTCGCAAACAGCAACCAGCCCATGGCCCATTTCACGCGTTCCATCCAGGCTCCGGGTTTTGGCAACACATACGCAGCACGAGGAAAGGCTGCGACCATGAGATACGGAAATGCCATCCCCAGCCCCATCACCCCGAATAAAAGAAATGTCTGGGCAATGGTTCCTGACAAGGCCACACCCACCGCTGTGCCAAGAAAGGGCGCGGTACATGGAGTGGCCAGCACCGTTGCAAACATCCCGGTCAACACATGCCCCAGCATCGGGTGGCGCTGCTCGGCCTCACGCACGGCCCCATCCCCTGCCATGACAAACCCAGGCAGCCGGAGTTCAAACAAGCCCCAGACATCCAGCGCGAAAAACACCATCACCAGCGCCATGATGGCAATGAATACCGGCTGTTGAAAATGCACACCCCACCCCACGGCAATACCGGCCTGCTGAAACAACACGGCGACCAGTGCCAGCAGGAGAAAGGTCAACACAACCCCAACCGCCGACAACACAAACCCGACGCGAATATGCCCAGGGCGATCATGATGCCGTACCACACTCAACAATTTCAGCGACAATACCGGCAACACGCACGGCATGACGTTGAGAATCAATCCGCCGAGAAACGCAAACAAGATGATCATCGCAAAAGAATAACTGCCCTCACCCAGCCCATCAGCCGCTATTGAGGTGTCATCGGAGATCTGAATAACAGACGCCGCTTCCACCACCTGCGCCTGCGCTACCAGTGTCAGCACCGCCTCACTACCGGACAATGATGCGATAGGTTCGGTTGTCATCACTGGCGAGAGCATCACAACCTCACCCTCTGTCTCGGAGGCGATCTCGGGGGCCCCAAAGCCAAACCCATCGCCACTTTCGACAAAGAGGTCAACCATCTCATCGCCTGACATTCCCTGCCAGATACTGCGAAGTAGCCAACCTTCTTTTGCCTGCACCAATTGCGGTGGAGAGTGCAACTCAATCGTTGGCTGGTTTGACGGCAATCGTGATTCAAATGGCCTCAGTAACGCATCCGACGCGGCGTCCATTGGCAATGGGGACGGCAACATCAGCCGAAACTGCTCCGTGTAGGGAATACACAATTCCTCGCAGATCATATAATCCAGCGTAATATCCGCCGAGGCTGCGGCATGGCGATCCTTCCGCATAATCGTGATGGGATAGACAATTTCCTTACCGTAGCCGTAGGTCTGCAAGCCCCATGATTCAATATAGCGGGTGGGAGCAGGAAAATGCAGCATCACATCTTCGATGTTGCGCGCATTGGCAAGAGTCAGCCGAGGCGGCAACCCGGCATCGCCCGGTGAACGCCAGTAACTCTTCCACGCACCTTTAAGAGTAATATGCAGCCCGGCGCGAATACTTCCATCCGGCTGCTCATTCGCGATAATCAAACGAGACGCCGAATGCGGCTGTTCTTTCCATTGCGTGACCAATGCATGCGCCGGCACAGTCCAGCCACATAGCAACAGGCAAAAAATCAGCCCACACTGCCAGACAGTTCTATGAAAGAGAGAATGCTTCATGTTATCCTAACCAATAACAAGTGTAATCCGTTTGTTATATACATCTGTAATGAAAAATTCGTATCCATCAATTATTACGTTACGCTTTATGACCGACAGTTCCGACGATTCCGGCTATATGGAAGGACAACTATTGGTGGCCATGCCCGGCCTGACCGGCTCCTGTTTTGAAAAGGCCGTCATTTACCTGTGTGCCCATACGCCAGATGGTGCCATGGGGCTGATTATCAATCAGCTGGTGGAATCCATTGATGTCAAAGAGATTTTCAGCCAGCTTAAAATCGAATTGCCGACGCCACGCTTTTCCATGCCGGTGCATTATGGTGGGCCGGTCGATTCCGCGCGCGGCTTTGTCCTGCACACTCCCGATTACAACCAAAAAGAAACGGTAGTGATGAGTGAAGAAATTTCGCTGACCTCCAACATTGACATCCTGCGCGATATTGCCGGGGGCAACGGGCCGGAAAAAGCCATCCTCACGCTGGGCTATGCCGGATGGAGCCCTGGCCAGTTGGAGACGGAAATCGAGTCTAATAGCTGGCTTACCGTCCCTCCCAGCAGGGAGTTGGTGTTTGAAACCGGCGATGCTGAAAAGTGGATGAAATCCGCCGCAATGCAAGGGATAGATCTCAGCAAATTATCCGGTGACGCCGGTCACGCCTAATGTGCTGGAGCGGCAGCCTTTTCAGGCTATTGCTCGGTACGCTCACAGGCGATTTCTTTGCCGAACGGGTGAATGGATTTGCACTTGAAACCACATAGATAGCTGCCATGTGGATATTGCTGTGCCAGCAATGTCAGTGCGGCTTCCCGGCAATCATCGATAAACATATATTCACCATAATATTCAATCTGCTTCGGCTTAGACGGATCCGGGTAAATCATAATGGTCCAGCGCCCGTGAATCGCCCAGAAATAAATGACAATTCCCGCCACCGCGGCAAACATAAATTTGAAGAGATGGTCTTTGAGTACCACCAAGAGGCTGTGAAAGAAATCAAGGCGTGATGGCATCGCTCATGTCTCCTTGTCAGCTCGCAAATGCACCGGCAATGTGCTGGTAGTCGGGCAACGGCGCAATCGGCCCAAGTGCAGCAACCGTCATGGATGTGGTCAGGATCTGCTTCATCAACCGGTCGAGATCAGCGCGCGTGACGGCCTCCACATCGGCAATCACTTCTTCCGGCGGGATATAACGGCCAAATGTCAACAATGAGCGGCCCATCCCTTCGCATAAAGCAACCGTGCTTTCCTGCGCCATCGCAATATTGGCGGTTAATTGCGTTTTCGCCCGCGCTAACTCTTCCTCCGTGATACTACCGGCAAGCTCCCGGCATACTTCTCCCATCACACGCACGGCTTCCCCGGCAAGCTCGGCCCCGGTGCCTAGATAGAGAGCAAATAACCCACTATCGCGGTATGAATTATTGAACGCATAGACTGAATAAGCCAGCCCGCGCTTCTCGCGTACTTCCTGGAACAGGCGTGAAGACATGCCGCCGCCGAGCAGCACCGACAACACCTGCATTCGCCGGTAGTCCGCGTCAGTCAACGCCACCCCATCAAACCCAAGCACCAGATGGAGTTGTTCCAAATCACGCTGACGACGCACATCACCGCCGACATATCCAGCCTCCGGAGCAACCAATGACTCACCGACGGGCATTTCACCAAATAACCGGCTGCATTGATCAACCACATCCTGATGATCGACCTTCCCCGCCACAGCCACAATCATCCGCCCTGGCTGATAATGGCGCTGCATATAGCCCCTCACCTGCTCACGCTGAAAACGGCGCACCTGCTCAGCCGGGCCCAGAATCGATCGGCCAATGGCCTGCTCCGGATACGCCATCTCGGTGAACATATCGAACACCAGATCATCCGGCGTGTCATGATGCATGGCAATTTCCTGCAAAATCACCTCCCGCTCACGCTCCAGCTCAGCCTCGTCAAACACGGATCGCAGCAATATATCGGCGAGAATATCCAGCGCGACCGGCACATCGCGCTCTAGCACACGGGCATAATACACCGTCTGCTCCATGGAGGTATACGCATTGCTGTTCCCACCAATCGCATCAAACGCTTCGGCAATGGCAAGGGCGTTTCGCTGTTTCGTGCCTTTGAATGCCATATGTTCGAGCAAATGCGACAGGCCATTTTCTTCTACATGCTCATACCGCGCACCCACATCCACAAACACACTCACCGTCGCACTTTGGACGTGCGGCACTGTTGTTGTGGCAACACGCAGGCCATTATCTAAGGTAGTGATCTCACACGGCAAACTCATGGGGCGGTCCTTTCAGCAATGTAATGCTGCACGGTCTCCAACGCATTGGGCAGCACATCAAACCGCTCTTCCTTATCAAACAAATCGGCCATATGGGGCGGCAACTGAGGACGAATCTCACTGGCTGCCTCCACCGCATCCGGGAACTTGGCCGGGTGTGCCGTCGCCAGATGAACCAATGCCGAATCACGTCCGTGGTGCACGTCACGCCCGGCCTTCACCGCAATCGCCGTGTGCGGATCGAGCAACATTCCACTCTCACGATACACGTCATCAATCGTCTGATGAATCGCGTCTTCCTGCACCCGCCCGGCATCAAACAGGCGGCGAATATCGCCAAGCACCGACTTCGTCACCTCAAACTGCGACTCATCCTTGAACTGTTGCATCTTCTTCGCAATCAATGCCCCGTCGCGTCCATGCATGTCAAACAGCAACCGTTCGAAATTACTGGAGACCTGAATGTCCATGCTGGGCGCAATCGTCGGCACGACAGCCTCTCCCGTATAGGCGCCGCTTTCCATAAACCGCGTGAGAATATCATTACGGTTGGTCGCCACGATCAGTCGATCCAGCGGCAGCCCCATCTGCTCGGCTACATAGCCTGCAAAAATATCACCAAAATTCCCGGTCGGAACGCAAAAAGACACCTGCCGGCCCGGCGCGCCTAAGGAGAGAGAGGCAGACACGTAATAGACGATTTGTGCCATAATCCGCGCCCAGTTAATCGAATTGACCGCCGTTAATTGCTGCTTCTGGCGAAACGCCGCATCACCGAACATGGCTTTGACCAGCGCCTGACAATCGTCAAAACTTCCTTCAATGGCAATATTATGCACATTGGCATCCGCAACGGTGGTCATTTGCCGCCGCTGGACATCACTGACCCGACCTTTCGGATGTAAGATAAAGACCTGCATATGCTCGCGACCACGCAGACCATGAATGGCTGCCGACCCGGTATCGCCGGATGTTGCCCCAACCACGGTTACCTGCCGGCCGCGCTCCGCCAATATAGCATCGAGTAAATGGCCCAGAAGCTGCAGGGCAAAATCCTTGAACGCCAGCGTCGGACCATGAAACAATTCCAGCACCCACTCATCCGCACCAATTTGCACCAGCGGTGCCCGCGCACAGTGACGGAACGATGCATAGGCTTTAGCCACAAGCCCAGGTAACTGGTCGGCAATCGCCTGGCTCACAAAAGGACGCATCACCTCCACGGCAATCGTCTCATAAGGCTGGCCTGCCAGCGCCATAAATTGCCCCGGCTGCCACTGTGGATAGGCTTTGGGAACATACAATCCGCCATCATCGGCAAGTCCGGCCAGCACCACCTCGTCAAATCCCAATTCCGGCGCCGTGCCACGTGTTGAAATATAGCGCATTTCCTGCGTCATCTGTTCTGTCCTTTAACAATCATTGGCACCTCTGCGTCGCTCAACGCACATCGCTGCTCCTGAAAACGGCACCATTACCACCTGCG
This sequence comes from uncultured Rickettsiales bacterium, assembly GCA_964435165.1. GTDB lineage: Bacteria > Pseudomonadota > Alphaproteobacteria > Rickettsiales > RI-342 > CAYSXY01. Next base: position 9,635 of record CAYSXY010000005.1, on the reverse strand, counting down.
GCCTTCACGACCAAGCAGTCAATCTCATCGTTCAAGATAGCGTTGCGTCACATGCGCCAGAAACGCATCGTCAGATAACGCCATTCCTGTTGCCTTTTCAACCAATAGATCGGTTTCATACAGACTGGCATGATGGTGCACCTGTGTGCCAAGCCACTGCATCGCTGGTGCAAAATCTCCACGACAGATCATATCATCCAGATCGGGCAGGTCGCGCCGCATCGCCTGCATCAACTGTGCCGCAATCAATGCCCCCAACGTATAAGTGGGGAAATAGCCGATACTGCCATCCATCCAGTGAATATCCTGCATACAGCCTTCTGCATCATTCTTCGGGCGCACACCGAGCAGAGCTTCCATCCCCTCATTCCAGGCACCAGGTAAGTCAGTGACCGGCAGTGCACCACTCAACAATGCCTGCTCCAACCGATAACGTAAAATCACATGCAGCGGGTAGGTCAATTCATCGGCATCAACACGAATGAACCCGCGTTGTACCCGAATCGCCTGACAATGAAGCCGGTCAGCACCCCAGCCTTGCGCAGCCTGCCCAAACTGCGCCTGCACCATCGGCAACAGACATTGCATAAAAGGTAGGCTGCGACACAACTGCATCTCAACCAAAAGTGACTGGCTCTCATGCAGCGCCATACCGCGTGCCGCCCCCACCGGTTGAGAACGCCATTCCTTCGGCAGTTGCTGCTCATAAATCGCATGCCCTGTTTCATGACACACCGCCATAACCCCACTGAGCCAGTCAGCATCATGATAACGCGCCGTAATGCGCACATCGCCGCCCCCTCCACCACAAAAAGGGTGCAGGCTTCTATCTAACCGCCCATGATGACGGTCGAACCCAAGCATCGCCATGACGTCTCGAGCCAGTGCCTCTTGCTCCACAACATCAATAGTCACATCCTCTGACTGCCAACCTGCCTGTTGCTCAATAGCCTGATCAATCATGGGCGGCAATGCGTCTGCCAATTGCGCAAAAATAGGGTCGATCATCGTCTGCCGACAGCCCGGATCGTACAGCTCTAACAGTGCGTCATAGGCACTGAGCCCAAGCGCTTCGCTCAACACACCCGCTTTATCAGTCACCAGTTCGATGACGGTCGTCAGATAGGGCGCGAGCATGGCAAAGTCATTCGTCTGGCGTGCCTCACGCCACACAAATTCACATTCTGATCCTGCCTTGGAAAGCCGCTCCACAAGCTCCTGCGGCACACTGGCAGCCATCTGGTATTGCCGCTGCATCTCGCGTAAATTAGCCTGCTGCCACACATCCAGCTGATCACGCTGTTGATTCGCCTCACTAAGCCAATCGCCTATCTCTGGCCCGGTCAATAGTTGGTGCGCCATACCGTCTAGCGCTGCCAATTCCTCCGCCCGCTGAGGTGCACCACCCGAAGGCATCATGGTGGCAGCATCCCAGTGCAATATCCCCATCGCACGATGCAATGCATGCATGTGGGCAAAACGATCTTCTAACTGTGCGTAACAATGTGGAATGGACATTAGCGATCGTCAGTCCGATCGCGAAACAATTGCCGGTGGTACACGACATAAATCACCATCATGGAGCAGGCGATGGCAAACCAGGTAATCGCATACATCAAATGGTCATTGCGTACTTCAACGTCCTTATCCGCTGCAATCGGCAGGCTCACACCGCTATCGGGCAATCGTACCTGCTCGACATACCCGTCCAGCAACGGCGATCCGACATAGGCTTCCAGGGCTGCTCTCTCGACCCAATACCATTCGCCTTTGGCCGGATTATTCTCCGGCGTAAACATATTACGCTGGTTCATCGGCTGCACGATTCCCTCCAGCGAAACCACGCCGGAGGTCAGACTTTCCGGCCTGCTTTCCTGTGACTTTTGATCTTTTGGCACCCAACCACGATTAACCACCACCAGCTCGCCACTCTCCAGCCGTAAGGGCGTGAGCACATGATGCCCCAGCTTATTACGATAATAACGCCCCGCCAGAATCACCTCTTTGTCATGCAGCCATTCTCCCTGCAATTGCACCAGCGCAAAAAGATTGGCAGGCAGACTGTCTGCAATTGAACGAATATCCACCGCTTCAGCCTGCAATCGCGCATCAATCTGTTCAATCATGCTGGTTTTCCATTCCAGCCGTTGCACTTGCCACACGCCCAGACCAATCACCAGAAACAAACAGGGAATGGTAATCATGGTTGGCCAGAATTGAGGACGTGCCTTTAGCAATGGGTACGCGTCAGTCATGCCTGTCCTTCTCTCTTACATAGGTACCATCCCAGTCACCATCCTCACGGGACGGATCAAAACTATGTCGTCGGTGTCGGTATTGATGTGCAATCAGCAGCGCTTTCGATATTCGGAGTAAGGGCAGCGAAACGAGGAGGATAAACGGCAACCACAATACCATATGCAGCCATATCGGGGGCGCATAGGCCAGTTCCAGCCACATGGCCAACGCCATGACCAGCAGGCTGACAATGGTCATCACAATATAGGCCGGCCCGTCCCCCTCTTCATGACACTGCAGATCAAAACCACATTCACTACAGGTCGGCGCGACGGTCAGCAAGCCACGAAACAGCTTTCCGTCACCACAGGCCGGGCATCGGCACAAGAGACCATTGCGCCACAGCGCATCCGGTGGTTCGTGGGAAAGATGCTCATCCATCATTGGCGGAATGATGCAACATATCGAGGCGGCTCATCGGCCCCACACATAAATAAAGACGAACAGGAACAGCCAGACAACATCGACAAAATGCCAGTACCATGCGGCAAATTCAAAGCCGAGATGATGTTCCTTGGAAAATTGGCCCCGTTTGGCCCGCACCAAACAGACCGCTAAAAAGATCGTCCCGATAATAACATGAAGACCATGAAATCCAGTCGCCATATAAAAGGTTGAGGCATAAATACCATCGGTAAAACCAAAGGCGGCATGGCTGTATTCAAAAGCCTGCATAAAGCTGAAAAAGATGCCAAGACCAACGGTAAGGCTCAGACCTTGAATCAGACCTTTCTGATCACCATGCAGCAAAGCATGGTGTGCCCAGGTCACCGTCGTGCCTGAAAGCAGCAGAATCAGGGTATTCATCAGCGGCAAATGCCATGGGTCAAATGTCACAATCCCTTCGGGCGGCCAGGTTCCATCGCCCACTGGCCAGACATCATCCAGATATTCCAGGGGGAACAAAGCCGCATTGAAAAACGCCCAGAAGAAAACGAAGAAAAACATCACTTCAGAGACAATAAACAGGCCCATACCGAACTTCAAACCACTGCGCACGATTGGTGTGTGTGCTTTATCATGCATCCCTTCGCGCACCACATCACGCCACCAGGTATACATAATGGCCAGCACAGCAATAAGGCCCGCGCCAAGCGTCACCTCGCCAAAAGGTTTGTCATGCATGAACAATAACAGCCCGGCGGCCAGCAGTAATGCCGAAAATGACATGACGATGGGCCAGGGGCTCGGATCGACCAAATGATAATCGTGTGTTTGTTCACCGTGCGCCATGCTTACCTCATTGACAAAAAATACTGATAAAAGACGTATATTAGCGGATAATTATTAACAGGCTACAGCATGCATCCATTATGGCAGCGCAGCCATCACCGGGTTAGCCGAGGATGCATTATCTTTCAAGGGAAAGAACGTGTAAGACAGGGTAATTGTCGTCACATCATCCATATCCGGATCATCAACAAAAGCGGGATCAACAAAGAAAGAAACAGGGAACTGTGCCGTTTGCCCGGCCTCCAGCGGTTGATTTTCAAAGCAGAAGCACTGCACCTTGTTAAAATACTTTCCTGCCTTGAGCGGTGTAACATTAAAGGTCGCCATGCCAGCGGTATAGCGATCACTCTGATTAATTGCCTCATATGCCGTCAGCCGTGATTCCCCCACCTGAATGGAGACGGCCTTTTCCAGCGGATAAAAATTCCAGGGCAAATCAGGCGCGGTCATCGTGTTAAATTGAACAGTGACACGGCGGTCTAACACAACATCCGGCGCTGCATCGGCAACCTGCGTGGTGCCACCAATGCCGGTGATCTGACAGAAAATGCGGTATAACGGCACAGAAGCAAAGGAGAGGCCAACCATACCAAACACAATCATAAACATGCTCAGCGCTAACCGCTTATTGCGCGTGGCCATATCTTTCTGGTGGTCAGAAGATTGAGAATCAGACGATGGTGCCATGAGGCTGAAACCTTATCATTGTAATCATCACCATGATACCCATCATCACCAACAAAATGACGAGTAACACAATATTTTTTGCGCGCTGCTGTTTATGCAGGGGCGATAACGGCATCACTCTGCATCCTTTTTACCGGCACGATGTAAACGCTGTGCTTTGAACATATCCAGAATCAACAACATTAAGATGGTAAATAACGAACCGAAGATAAAGCTGCCACCCATGACATAAACGGTTACCTCACCACATGCCCGGAGCAACTCAAACATTCCACGGTCCATCTTGCCGCCCTCCTCTTATCAATCTACCGGCTTATGCCAGCAGACGGTCAACCACCAGTGCTGCAAACAGCATAAACAGATACGCCATCGAATAAAAGAACAAGCGCCGGGGCGTGCGATCCGTCTCATCATACTGCACTGCCAGCGCACACCAGATGAAGATGGCGCCCAATATGGCGGACGTAGCCAGATAAAACACACCGCTCATCCCAACACCATAAGGCATGGCCGATAGCGCTATCACCAGAAAGCTATAGCCGAGAATATGACGACGCGTTGTTTCTTTACCCGCCACTACCGGCAACATGGGGACCCCCACACGGGCATAATCATCACTGCGATACAACGCCAGCGCCCAGAAATGCGGCGGCGTCCAGAAGAAAATAATTGCGAATAATACAAGCGACTCAATGCTCACACCGCCTGTTACCGCGGCCCAGCCGATCATGGGAGGAAAGGCCCCGGCTGCTCCGCCAATGACAATATTCTGTGGCGTGCGGCGCTTCAGCCAAATCGTATATACACCGATATAGGTCGCAATCGCCAAGGACAGCAGGAAAGCAGCCACCCAATTGGTTGCCATCCCCAGCAAAATAACGGCAAAAAATGCGACAATAACTCCAAAACTCAAAGCCTCTGCCGGATCAACCCTGCCAGAGGGAATCGGCCGGTGCAATGTACGCAGCATGCGGGCATCAATATCACGGTCATACCACATATTAATCGCGCCACTCGCACCTGCTCCAAGGGCAATACACAGAACCGTCACCACCTGCAATGCCGGGTGGAGAGAACCAGGCGCCAGAAACATGCCAACCATGCCACAAAATACGACAAGCGACATCACACGTGGCTTCAGCAATGCAATGTAATCACGCACCGACGATGAAGGAGCAGACTGCCCCCAGATAGACAAGGCGGGGCTTGTTGCCCCGCCACTTACTGCTGATGATGCGGCTAACTCAGCCATTACCGCACCTCAGGCAAATGATGGAAAGTATGGAAGGCAGGTGGCGACGGCACTGTCCATTCAAGCGTTTTCGCTCCTTCACCCCATGGATTCTTACCGCATTTCTCACCGGCAGCGAAGGTACGCCATGCCACATAAAGGAAGAAAATTGCGCTGAATCCTGACAGATAGGAACCGTAAGAGGCCACCTCATTCCACCCGGCAAATGCATCGGGATAGTCCGGAATCCGGCGCGGCATACCAGCCAGACCCAGGAAATGCATGGGGAAGAAGGTGACATTCACGCCGATAAACGTCATCCAGAAATGGATTTTACCAAGTGTCTCAGGATATTGACGGCCCGACATCTTGCCAATCCAGTAATACCATCCGGCAAACACCATGAACAGCGCACCAAGCGACATAGTGTAATGGAAATGCGCCACCACATAATAGGTATCATGCATACTCATATCCATCGCCGCATTGGCCAGCACGACTCCGGTCACCCCACCAACAGTAAACAGGAAAATAAATCCGAGGCAAAACAGCATTGGCGTGGTGAAGGTCATCGAACCGCCCCACATGGTGGCAATCCAGCTAAAGATTTTAATACCGGTTGGCACGGCAATGGCCATGGTCGCCAAGGTGAAGTAAGCGCGCGTATCCACATCCAGACCCACGGTGAACATATGGTGGGCCCACACGATGAATCCAAGAATACCGATACTCGCCATCGCATAGACCATGCCCAGATAACCAAAAATTGGTTTGCGTGAGAATGTTGGGATGATTTCGCTCATAATACCAAATGCCGGCAGAATGAGAATATAGACTTCAGGATGGCCAAAGAACCAGAACAGGTGCTGGAACAAAATCGGATCACCGCCACCGGCCGGATCAAAGAAGCTGGTGCCAAAATTACGATCCGTCAGTAGCATGGTAATAGCGCCACCAAGCACCGGCACCGCCAGCAATAGCAGGAATGCCGTCACCAGAATCGACCAGACAAACAGCGGCATTTTATGCAATGTCATGCCAGGGGCACGCATGTTGAAGATCGTCACGATAAAGTTGATCGCACCGAGAATGGAGGAAATTCCGGCTAGGTGAAGGGCGAAAATCCCCATATCAACCGCCATACCACCATGCGCAATCGGCCCGCTGAGCGGTGGGTAGACCGTCCAACCAGTACCAACCCCACCATCGACAAAAGCCGAGCCAAGCAGCAGAGCAAAAGCGGGAACAAGCAGCCAGAAACTTATATTATTCATCCGCGGAAACGCCATATCCGGCGCGCCAATCATAATCGGCACGAACCAGTTTCCAAATCCGCCAATCAGCGCCGGCATAATCAGAAAGAATACCATGACAAACGCATGCGCCGTCACCATCACATTATAAAACTGATAGGAAGCCGCTTCGCTACCCAGATACTGCATGCCGGGCTCCATCAACTCCACCCGGATAATCATCGACATTGCTGCCCCGATCAAACCGGCAATCGCCGCAAAAATCAGGTACATCGTCCCGATATCTTTATGGTTGGTCGAAAACAGCCAGCGCTTCATTCCGGTTGGCGCATGGTCATCATGATGTGACATGGTTGCTGCCTCAGACATAGCCTCTACCCTTCATTGAATAAAATATTACTGCGCCGTCTCAGCGCCCAGAGCCACGACCGGAGCCGCCACTGCAGACGGATCCGATGCAAATTCCAGTTTGGCCTGCTCGACCCACCGATCAAACACCGGGCGCTCAACCACTTCCACCGCAATCGGCATAAACCCATGGCGCACGCCGCACAATTCAGAACACTGGCCATAATAGATACCTGGCTCCGTTACATGAAACCATGTTTCGTTCACATGCCCGGGAATAGCATCCTTTTTAATACCAAACGCAGGAATCGCCCAGTTATGATTCACATCAGCCGCCGTAATCAGCACCTGAACCGTTGTATCCACCGGCACGACCACGCGATTATCAACGGCCAGCAAGCGAGGCTCGCCCGGCAACAGCTCATTATCAGGCTTCATGTAGCTCTGGAAGGTAATGCCATGATCCGGATACTCATAGGTCCAATACCATTGATGGCCGATCACCTTGAGCGTCATGTCAGGATCTTCCGCCTTATCCATAAAATAAAGCACTTTTAATGTGGGAATAGCAATCACCACCAGAATCATCACCGGCACAGCCGTCCATATAATTTCGATAAACGTATTATGGCTTGTTTTGCTGGGAACAGGATTCGACTTTGCGTTGTAACGCATCATCACCCACACCAGCAAACCCAGGACAAAAACGCTAATCGCTAAAATGATGATATTCAGAAAATCATGCAGATCATAAAGCTGCTGCATGACAGGTGTAGCAGGAAGCTGCAGACCCAATTGCCAATCCACCGGCTGTCCGGGTATATTATCTTCAGCAAACATGGCATGTGCGGCGCCAGAAAGCAGTGAAACACTCATCAGAGCACATAAAACCAAGACAAATCGATAACAGATAGACATCATGCGGCGTTCCTGAATTGGTGGAAAGGAAGCATCCTAATTTCCACTTTAGAATCATTATAACCTAGTTGGTCTGCCAATCCAAGCGATACCGACTATCACATCGGCGAACATTCACTTGGCGGCATATCTTTACTGCGCTAGACTATGGGACGCAAATATTTTTATTTCCTTTATCGCTGTTGCGTTCGATCTCACCCTTAATCACCGGACTTCCGCCTCACTTATGTCGACACTTTCCGATACCGATTCTCTTTTCTTCTCAAGCCAAGGGTTGGACCGTGATGCCGTTCAACCCTTATTAAAAGATACGCTCCATACCATGGATGATGGCGAGCTTTTTCTTGAATACCATCAATCTGAGGGCCTGAGCTTTGATGATGGACGCCTGAAACAATCCAGTTTCAACACGGCGCAAGGCTTTGGCCTGCGGACCATTGTCGGAGATCGCTGCGGCTACGCCCATGCCACCGGCGCAGACATGGCAGCGCTTAAGCGGGCTGCGGAAACCGTCCGCGCTGTTAAAGACGGCTATGAGGGTACCATCCAGCTGGACACCCCACCTGCCGCCGCAACCACATCACTCTACAGTGACGCCAACCCGATCACCTCCATCCCGTTTAATGATAAGGTGGCCCTGCTACAACATATCGACAGCTATGTCCGCCGCAAAGATAATCGCGTTCGCCAGGTCAGTGCCTCCATCTCCAATGAATGGCAGGCCGTGCGTATTCTGCGTATAGACCATGAGGTTGCGGATATACGCCCCTTGGTGCGCCTGAACATCTCCGTGGTGGTGGAACAGGATGGACGCATGGAACGCGGCAGCACCGGAGCCGGAGGCCGTACCAGTTTTGCACATTATGCCGACCCACAGACATGGCAACCCATGGCAGATGAAGCGTTACGCCAGGCGCTGGTGAATCTGGAAGCAGTGGATGCCCCGGCCGGGGAAATGACGGTGGTGCTCGGCCCGGGCTGGCCCGGTGTGCTGCTGCATGAAGCCGTCGGTCACGGCCTGGAAGGTGACTTTAACCGCAAAAAAACCTCGGCCTTTGCCGGGCTGCTCGGCGAGCGCGTTGCCAGCAAAGGGGTAACGGTTATTGATGATGGCACCATGCCGGATCGGCGCGGCTCACTCACCATTGATGATGAAGGCACCCCAACCGGTCATAACGTGTTAATCGAAGACGGCATCCTTAAAGGATATATACAGGACCGTATGAATGCCCGCCTGATGGGTGTCGCCCCAACAGGCAATGGACGGCGCGAAAGTTTTGCTCATCAGCCAATGCCACGCATGACCAATACCTTTATGCTCGCCGGTGAGCAGTCACCGGAAGAAATCATCGCCGGCGTCGATAAAGGCCTCTATGCTCCTTATTTCGGCGGCGGTCAGGTAGACATCACCTCCGGCAAGTTCGTCTTCTCCGCGTCAGAAGCGTACCTGATTGAAAACGGCAAAGTCACCCGGCCGGTCAAAGGGGCGACCCTCATCGGCAATGGACCGGACGCTCTCACCCGCGTCAGCGCCATTGGCAATGATATGGAAATTGATCGGGGCATTGGCACCTGCGGCAAAGCCGGACAGAGCGTACCGGTTGGCGTAGGCCAGCCCACACTTCGCATCGATGGCCTCACTGTTGGCGGCACCCAGGCCGGATAAC
>CAYSXY010000004.1:0-85666 GCA_964435165.1 uncultured Rickettsiales bacterium | reverse complement strand
TTATTTTCATATATAGTGGAATCGACTAGCAAGCGCGACTGCGCGTCGCGTCCTATGACGCGTAAGGCTTAGCGCCGTTTGAGCGTAAATGAATTTCTGTGTAGAAATTCATTTAACACACTATTTTAAAGAATCGGGCGCATAAATGAAGGAATAGAACTCTTGGTTGATTGTCGGTTAGCCAAGATGCATAACGCACTACGGGTGAGTCAGCAGGTGAGAAAGCAGAAATGAAGCGTTTTTTTATTACCGGATCAGGAACAGAAGTAGGCAAGACGTTGGTGACAGCCGCTTTTTGTTACCAGTTTCGCCAATCAGAGATTACCGTGGGGGCGTTAAAGCCATTGATTACCGGTTATGAGGCCGACTCGCACTGGCTGCCGCGCGATACGGATACCGCTACGATCATTAATGCCATGGGCAAGCGTATCGACCAATATCTGGTGGATCGCATCTCTCCCTGGCGTTACCGAGACGCGCTCGCCCCTAATATGGCGGCGGAAAGAGAAGGCAAAGCCCTGCCATCTGTCGAAGAACTCGTCGATTTTTGCCGTGAATCGGAAAAGAGTGAGCTGGATGTGCTGCTCGTTGAAGGGGTGGGCGGGGTGATGGCGCCTATCAGCAATGAAACAACCGTGCTGGATTGGATGGTGGCATTGGACTATCCGGTAGTGCTGGTGGTTGGGAGTTACCTGGGGGCGATCAGCCATGCGTTAACGGCGTATGAGCTAATAAAAACGCGTGGATTATCAACCGTGCTTGTGGTGGTATCCGAATCGGCAGAATCAACTGTCTCCCTGATGGACACATCGCAGACTATTGCCAGATTTATTGATAGCCCGATGCTGACGATTCCTCGCCTGGAAGAAACGAAGGATGAGGTCATCTGGCAGCAAGTGCCGGATCTGCTGGCAATGCTCCACTCCGGACTAAAAAAAGAAGCGGCCTGAGAATGGTATGAGCGAAGAGCATACACCAGAGCCAACAACTGTGCCTCCGTTTCATGGCTCAGAGAATGAGCCTGCAGAACCATCATCAGAACCGACGCATAACCCGGAAGACCAGTGCATGGCCGATGCAGAGGAAGGCGCCAAGCCACCGATGGCGCCACGCTATGGCGGATTTCACCAGCGTAATCTGGCCTGTATGCTTGATATTTGTTTGCTGGCGTTTATCGTCATTACCTTTTCTACGACAGACGGCTATGAACCCCAGCTGGTGAGCACGCAATCGGCCATGGCCAATCTGGTGACGCAGGTCGTCTATTTGCTTATTTACTTCTTTGCATGGTGGATGCTGGTGGGGAACTCGCCGGGCAAAATGCTAATGGGGCTGCGCGTGGTGCGTGCCGGAGACTTGGAAAAACCAAAGCTATATCAATGGATTTTGCGGCTGATAGGCTACCCGATATCGGGCATTCCGTTACTCATCGGGTTTTTCTGGATGGCGTTTAATGAACGACGTCGCGGCTGGCATGACTACCTTGCCGGAACGGTTGTGGTGATTGATTTGTGCTACCATCGCGCCGTGTGGGAATGGGTGAAGCGCCGGATCGCAGATGGCTTTCGTCGGCTCACAACACAAAACCGCCCACATGATCGTTCCGGCGAAGAATAAAAAAACATAGCTTTTTCAATATTTTTGCATGGCTGTTTTCATAAAACTGTCATACTGTGCTCGTATGCTGTAATGGCAAAATATAGCCATTGACAGTAATGCCGAAAGATTACGTTGAATGGCTGGCAAGGGCGACTGCCCGTCGCGCCTTATTGGCGCGCAAATACAACATCAAAAGCGGAAACGTTTTTGATGAGAATAGTGATAAAATGAAGGGTGGTATCGGCTATGGCCGATCTCGACAGCACAGAACAGGCACAGATTATCCGGCAGCGATTGCTTGCTGCCAAATACGGCACACCGGTATTTGCACCGGTGGTCACCTCGTGGCTTGTACGGATGCTTTATCCGCATGTCGAGCAACACCTGCCAGACATCTACAAAAGAGGGCAGCAAGATGCGGATGGCACACCACCGCAGACTAATTCTGATGAAGTAAAGTCTGGTAAAGCACTGGCGAAAGAAATTTTCCTCGGCACGTTCCACGATGAGAATGGGGCTAAGCGTCTCGAGAATATTGCGACCGACCTGCTGAATTACCTGATTATTGGCGGTACCAACCACGTCGTTACCTATTTGCGTAAGCGCGAGCTGGTAGAAAGTTTTGAGGATATTGTTGGTGATGAGCTTGGTAAGCCACCGGAAGAAGTAACCTGGCGTGATCTCGGAAAGAGTGAACATATTCTGGTGAAGGCTGAGTTCCGCAAGACGCAGCGCTCCATCTTTTTTGGCCGCATGGCCGATTTGCCCTTTTTGGTTGGGGCGGCCATTCCGCTTCTGAAAGATTTCGGTATCTTCAAAGCCTGGCGTGAGAAGCGCGACCAGGCCGTTGATGGATTGTATAATGTTCTGGGACAGGATGCCGAAGCATTTGCACAACGTATGAAGGAGCGTGAAGAGCAGCGCACGGCTGGCGAAGATGACTTAAGCGTGTTGAATGGCAGTGGCCATGGAACGCCTATCGCGCTCATCTCCAATGCAGGGTATTTGGTATGGGAGGCGCTCGGCGACTATAATACCGGTAATATCCAAATTCAGCGTCTGCTCAGCGACGCCAGCAAGAAAAACGGCCAGATCAATTCCACGACGCTGCTGGATATTTACGAAAGCTATTATAAGGAATTTAAGCGCCTTTACCCCAAAACAATTGAAGACGCAGAGGCCAACAGACTCCAGGCCGGCAATGAAGAAAAAGAGCCGCGCAAGGATGTACTCTACCGGGTAGGGCAGGTGATTAATGCGCCATTTAAGGCATTTGGTGCGGTGAAGCGTCTCTTTCGTAAAGAGCCGGAAAGTGACCGGGTAATCGTTCCCCTTGCGATTCGTAATCTTGATCCTTACACGCGTGGCGTCTTTGACTACATGGCAGAGTGTATGGAACGATCCATTGATGGTCGTCAGGAACGCCAGTGGAAAAACCTGCGTTTTACACCGGATGTCTTTTTCAAAGCGCTGGAGTGGGTGGACCCGGATGAGCCGAAAGCGTTGGAATATGTTGTGCGCATCACCTCACAAACCGGGCTGGACGGGTTCAAACTGATTGAAAATCACCTGGCTACGATAAGCAAGGAACGGGGCCATGCGATTAAAGGAGCCGAATTGACGGCCGAATTACGCAAGATCAATACCGAAGTGATTCGCCACCAATTGGCCGAAGTTCCCTCAATTGCAGAAAGTATCACACTGCAGGTACAGCAAGATAACGGCAAGGTGGAGCAATTTAGACTGAATACGGTGCTGGTCGGTGAGCTAATCGGAGTCAACCGATTGGAGAAATATTTTCTCGAACTGTCGGGAGGACATCATGAGCATGCGCAGTCGGTATCGGGGCGTAGCGCCGTTGATGTGGTGCGCATTTCAGACAACCGCTTTAATGAGTTGATTGAAAAAATTCAGGCTCGGATCAGTCAGGAATCCGGAGAGCGCTTCTTGCTGCTGGATCCGCTCAATAAGCCGAATGATGCACGCAAGCTTGAGCATTTTTATGAAAACTTCCTCCAGACACTGGATGGCAAAGCCGTCTATCGCAACGGCATGTCGCAATATAACGCACTTGCAGATGCCCAGGCGCGTCTAGGCAAAACGCAACAACCGGCGTCTATGACAACAGGCGATACGCAGATGGGTGTTGCCACCTACGAAGAAGCCATGCGACAGCAGCATTACGAACAGCAGATGGAAGCGATGCGTCGTGAAATGGATATGTGGCGGCAGGCCATGCAGGAGCAGAATGAGCGCATTGGTGCATTGCAGGCACGTGATGAACGGCTGGTAACCATGCTGACCAAATTGGCCCAATCCGAAGGGCTGACGCCGGAGCAGCAGGAAGAAATCTCACGTGATCTGACCGAACTCACCGGATCAAGCAAAGTTCAGCAGCACTGGGTGGAGGCGAATCCCGGGGCACTTCGCACGGATCAATAGAGAAGGCTCAGTTTCAGCTTCAGCCGCCTCCAGGCATCATAACATCGAACTGTCAGGATTTTTTCTCATCACCCAGCGGGACGCAGTATAATTCCAGCCGATGGTCGACTAGCCGGTAGCCATGTTCTTTGGCAATTTTTTCCTGCAGACGCTCGATTTCTTCATTGAAAAATTCAATGATCTGACCGGAACGTAAATCGATGAGATGATCATGATGCTGTTCTGAAATTTCTTCATACCGCGCACGCCCATCGCCAAAATCATGGCGCTGAATAATCTCTGCTTCTTCAAACAGGCGTACCGTACGATAGACGGTGGCGATACTAATGCGCGAATCAATCGCTGAGGCGCGTTCATGCAGTTGCTCCACATCCGGATGGTCATTTGATTCAGCAATTACTTGCGCAATTACGCGGCGCTGCTCGGTCATCTTCAAGCCTTTTTCCGCGCAGAATTCTTCCAGCGTTTTGGTATGATCATTCATGATTTTACGTAACGGCATACGATAACAATCCTGCAAATTCTCATCTATGGCTGTTTATAAACCATAGGCTTTACAGTAGGGCAATAATATAAAGAACAAATGAGAAACGATCAGACAGCTTAACTGCTGGGATTAAAGCTGTAATTTTTGAAGTAAATATAGTCAGAATCCGTATAGTGGTAATAAGCATGCTTATTCACATCAACACGAGAGAGAACCACACCCGGCTCCATTTGCGCTTTTTCGCGCAACTGCTTGATCCCATGGCTCACCGCCGATCGGCTGGTATTCTCCCAGCGCACCACATAGAGCGCATAGTCGGCATATTTAGACAAAATGATCGCATCGCTGACGCTGAGCAATGGGGGGGCATCAATGAAAATATAGTCAAAACGTGAGCGCAGCCCTTCAACAAAGCGTTGCATGCGCCGTGTGGCGAGCAGGTCCAGCGGATGCTGCAATGATTTACCCGCCGGGATGAAATAAACCCCTGATTTATTATCTTTATACAGGACGTCACGCAGTTCGGCCGTTTCCGACAAATAATCTCCCAGCCCGGCAGATGTTTGAATTTCGAGCCGTTTGGCCAGTTTGGAGCGTCGTAGATCACAATCGATCAACAGGCATTTCTGATTCAGCAGACGTGAGATCGTTGCCAAAGAAAAGACCGTCGAGGTTTTACCCTCATCCGGTACCGAAGAGGTGACGACAATGACTTTGGGATCGCCAGCGACAGCATTGTCGATAAGTGCGGAACGCAAATTACGTACCGATTCGCTGTAAAGTGGGTGGTGCGAAAGCTGGAGCAGCGACATATGCGGCATTTCGTCTTTTTTATTGCCATCAATTTGCGGCAACATCGCCAGCACCGGTGTGCCAAGGTCATGCTCGATTTGCAGTCCGCTATGGTAGCCAGTCATGCTGAACTCAATCAAAATAGATGCGGAAATGGCAATGACAATTGAAATAAAAATACTGGCAATAATGATCAGTTGACGATTTGGCTTAAAGGGAGAAGTCGGGACTGTCGCAAAGGAAATGAGCTTGGCATCGGGAGTATAGGCCCCTTCATCCTGAACCCCGGTTTCCTTGAAGCGAGAGAGGATGACATCGTAGAGTTGTTTGTTCGCATTTACTTCACTTTGCAAAGAGCGCAAGGTGACGGCAGACTCTTTTTCTTCTTCCAGCAATTTACGGAGATTGAGAATTTCCATCTCCAGATTTTGCTCACGCTCATTAGCGAGTTCTAACTCATTATTGAGCGATATCACAATTTTATTGACCTCATCGCGAATTTTAGCACGCAGGTCTGTTAATTCCGCCAGGGCCAGTTTTAATTTCGGGTGCTCTTCCCGATATAACGTACGCAATTCGCCAATTTTTCGCGTCACCATCGATTCCTGCTCACGCAGCTCCTGAATCAGGGATGAGGAAAGCACGGAGGCCGCGGTTTCCACCCCTTGTGCGCTGTTGATAAGGTTTTGCACCTGTTCAACCCGCGCCTGCGCTTCAGCTCGCGAGTTTCGTGCCTCAATCAGTTTCATGTTGAGTTGTGCGAGCTGCTCGGAGTAGATCGTACCGCCCTTGACATCAACAATGCCGGAATCACGCTTGAATTCCTCCAGCCGAATTTCGGAATCGAGCAGTCGACCGCGCAATTCTTCCACCCGCGTTGACAACCAATTGCCTGCAAATTCCGTGGCAGAACTTTTGGCCTCTAACTGCTCCTGAATATAGCCATTAGCAACCGCATTAGCAGCATCCGCAGCAAATTGCGGATCACTGGACTGGAATTGAATTTTAATCATGCGCGAATTGCTCTCCGGCACTGCATCCAAATGCGCCAAAAACGCATCGACAATACGATCGGTCGAGATGGAGACAGGCGGTGCATCTGTGTCAGATACCGCACCGTCTAGATCGGCGGGCGGAGCGCGCACGCCGATCAATTGTTGATAATAGGCATTCGTCGGAAGGCCCATATCTGTGATTACCTGTTCGATTAACACCCGTGATTCGATCACTGCTGCTTCGGTGCGTACCGTGTATAAATCAGTACTCAAATCTTCCATAACCTCTTCAATATCAACGATATTCTGGCGTGCAGGTTCCACAATGACATTGGCCTCACCCATAAATGTCGGTTTGATTTGATAGAGCGCAAAAACACTGATGCTGTTGATCAGGAGGATAATCAGCAGAATAAAATACTTCCGACGACGAATGGTGCCCAGGATGCGGTTAAATTCCAGCACGCCTCCTGCAGCGCCGCCGCCGTTAAATCCACCATATCCACGTCTTGTATCAAACTCGACGCCAGAATAATATCCATATCCGGCTTGCGATTCGTTGGCCGCTCCTTGCGCTGTGTTGCTCATGAATCGTCCCCAATTCGCATATGCCTGTCCTTATAAAATGCCGATGAAATCATCATATTCTTAAAACCATCGGCGACGTATTTCTATGGTATCGCCGGGAAAAATTGGTGCGTCCATGTTCCCTTCCACTTGCATGCGCTCACCGGCTTCTTTCCGAATGATGGTCATGTTGCTGGTGCGGGCGCGGGACGTAAAGCCACCGGCAAGGGCAACGGCTTTACGAATATCCATTCCCGGCTCATATTCATAACTGCCGGGATTCATCACTTGGCCCAAAATAAAAAACGGTTCATAGCCGATGACCTCAAGCGTTACACGCGGTTCGACGATAAAATCACGGTCAAGCAGCTGGCGAATTTCCTGCTTGAGTGCATGCACGCTCTTGCCTTCCGCTTCTAACGCACCGAGCAGTGGTACGGTAATAAATCCATCCTCTGCAATCACCATCTCACTGGTCATATCGGCGTGTCCGAACACACGCATCATCACCGTATCACCGGCTCTAAGAATATGTTGTTTGCCTGACTCATTTCGTTCATTCGTGGTGCGCCTTGCCTCCGGCTCATCCTGTTCAACCACGTTAGTTGCAGGCTCACCCGCTTCATCGCCTGTATCGAGACCTGCTTCTGTTTCTGACTCATTGATCGCTGCAGGCTCGAGCGTTGCCTCAGAACTGGGCGATGACAGGGTTTTTGCGGATGTATCGACTGACGGCTTGGGCTCCAGCAATGGCAGGCTCGTCGGCGTATTAGACATGGCATTGTCATCTGCTTTTACATCAGCCGAAGTGGTAGCACGTGAACTCACAGAAGATTCGTGTTTGTTTTTCGTAACGGCGGGAGTGCCATCAGCGGTGTGATGCTGCTTAGAGGCGGGTGTTTGAACAGTAGATTTTGGTGTCGTAACATCATCAGCCAGAGCGGATGAATGCATCGATAACGGCATAAGCCACAGGGAAATGACAAGCGCAACAGCACAGGATGAAGGCGTGTGGGCTCTACCTCTCAAGTGATCGCGGCAGTGACGCAGACTTGGCATGTGAGATCTTAAATATTGCATAAATATGCCCATTATCGATCACTTTGAACCACGAAACATGACAGCAATATGCGCAGGGCGTAATGCTGTCAAGGCTCCCCTAACCTCCTTATCTAAGGGGTTAAAATTTACTATTTTATTAAAATGCGATCTATCTCAGCCAAGCCTATCAAAAGACAGCAAAAACTATGGACGATTAGCGTATCGACGAAGCACAGAAAAGAAGGGATAAGAAGAAAATAATGCTCAATGGTGGCGATAATGTCGCACAAGGTAGCGGCTCGTCATTACATGTCGTGGCCTGTCACTTTCGGCCCCCATTCCGCTTCCAGCTTTTGTTGTTCCTGCTCGAGCGCCTTTACCTTATTGTCGGAGAACATATCCATGGCCATTTCCACGCCTTTGGGGCAGCCCAGAAACAAAATCCACCCAATGGCTGCGGAGGTGTAGACAACCAGCCAAATACCCGGGTCACTCATGACATAATGCACGGCCTCACGTGAATTATTCTGACTGATGAGCTCGGCCATATAGCGGGCAATACCCGCCGTATTCGTTGCCAACACCGTGCGAAATAAAATACGGCCGTCCGATTGATCCACGATGGAGGCGACAATTGCCGGCAGCATACCTGCGATCAGGAAAATGATACTATGTTTAATCAGGATGAATAAAATGAGAATGAGCACAAGCAGGCGGATGGCAAAGCCGGTGCCGGTCGTCTTTTTCACGCGTTTGACAGTCTTACCCATTCCGTGCCTCACAACCTTACATAATCGCGCACCAGCGACAGAATGGCGATAGTCAGAATGCCAAAGCTGATGGTTTGCGCCAATTTATAGCCAATATTCCGGGCACGTTCCTCCTGCGTGCCGCGTATATTTAATTCTTTTATTTTTTTTGCATTTTTCAGGTAGCGACCTGTCGCCTGCAACAACCCTTCCTGATCTTTGCTGATGACATCTTTATTGATAATCAGCTTCATAATGTCGGTGATATTACCTTTAGCTGCCAGTTTATCGAGTTCGATCCGTACATCTTTTTGCAGGCTTCGGCTATTGAGTTGATCGATCAGCGGTTTGCAGCGCTCCGCAATCCAGCCGCAGAGATTGGGCAGAGGAGGTTCGCCAATTTTGCGATGGGTGGCGGCCAATAGAACCAGGTATTTCAGAATCATTTTACCCTTATAGTGTGGGAAAATATCCAGATCGGATTTGATTTCTTTGAACACATTCAGCCGACTGCAGATGAAGGCGGCAATATGCCGATCCACCGGATCCTGGTTTTTCATCACATCCGCGGGCTGTGAGTCCAGGCTGTACATGAGCTCTTTCATAGTGGTCACATAATGACGGGAGACAATAGGGCTCATGCACGGCATGCTCAGATTGAAATCGTATAAAATACGTTCCAGCCCATAGCCAAGCGTGGTGAGTTGAAAGGTGTGGCGGCGTTTTTCAATGCGCCAGACAATATCGGCATTGTGAAATCCCGGCAGTGTTTTGTTGAGCTCGGACCAGGTGCCAATCACGTCACTCTCGATGATACGAAGCACCAGATGTTGCAATGCTTTATTATTATCCCGGAAGGCACTGGCTAACACCGGCCCGATACCCGATAAATGCGTGGACAGCGTATGCAGGCGAAACGGTCCTGTCGGATCAAGCAAGGTAATCGATTTTGTCACCAAATCATCATCATCGGTCGGCAGTCGCCCGGTCTCGCCGCCCGTCAATTCAACGATACGCGTGAGCGTTTTGGCGATATCCGGTTCCTGGACGCTGAGCTCTACCCAGCGCTGTACTTTCTTGTCACGTAACTCGGATTTTGCTTTGCCCCAATGCTGATGAAACTGATGACAGAGATGCTTGCGATTGAAATAGGGCTTATCGAGGAAGGTATAGGGCCGGGGGGCCTCACGCGGCGGTGTCGGGCGCAATAGATTATATTTTTTACCGCCCAGCCATTTCACGAGATGGGCGTAGCCCCAGCGCTCATCAGGATCATCAGCCAGCAATCCTTTGAGTAAATCTTCGGTCATGCCAGAAAATTCGCGGTTGCCGACAATGGTATTGTACATGCCGTTTGTCAGGCATTTTTCAATATATTCTTCACGAGAGAGATGTTGCATGGGATTGAACCCAAGCAAGGTATGCATGACCAGAATGCCGAGCGCGAAGTAATCGACCTTCTCATCGCTTTCACCCTTCCCGAGTGGATGCGCAATCATCCGCTCAATGGGCTCATAATAAAAACTCTGGGCATAGCCTGCCGGCTCGGAGAAACACTCGCCGAGGGTCACCTTGTGCTTGGCGCCCTCGTCGTAAAAAACATTATCCGGGTGAATTTTGCCATGACAGACATCCTGCTCGCTTAAAGCATGGATGATTTGGGTGAAAGGAAGGATAATCTCTTTAATAATAAATTTTTCGCTGATTGCACTTTTAGGCGCAATCAGATCAACGAGTTTGACGCCTTTGGGACGAGGAAAGATATAGACATAGCGACATTCATTCAGTGTTGAGATATTCACCGCTCCATGCGCCAGCACAGGGAGCATGTGCTTATGCTCGGCTTTTTTGGCATCAATCGCTGCTTGAATGCGACTCGGCAGGCCTTGGTCACAAATCAGCGCATAGCAATCATCAGCATCAGTGCGATGATCTTTCACCACGCACGCTTTGGCGGTTTTGGTGTCAAGATCGGGAATGTCATGCTCAGGCAGCAGGGTAAAGCGACCGGTCAGCGTGTTTTCCGTTCGCCGGAACGCTGCTTCCTCAATCGATTCAACGGCCCGATGTTGTGCGTTGGCCTCTAAAGCGTCCTGCTCGCTTTGTGCATCACCAATACCATCATCTGCCTCAACTTGGTCGGATACATCACTATCCGTCATGCGCTGTGACTACTTGTCGTTATCCAAAATATATGCCGATGTCGTATCCTTTGATGATAGTCCATGGGCGCTTCGCACGTGGCGGCTTGCCACCACTAAAGCGATGTGTTGCGTTCAAGGCCAGGCAAAAACGCCACAGGAAATATCTTACGGCACGATCACGAAAAAATAGTAAAGAATCCGTGCCTTATATCCTTGTAATAAATGGTGCCTCACTCATCACAAACAAACAGAGTGCTTAATCGGCAAACGGGTCTTTCACGAGAATGGTGTCATCACGTTCAGGGCTGGTGGATAACAGCGCGATCGGTGTATCGATCAGCTCTTCAATACGTTTGACGTATTTGATGGCTTGTGCCGGTAAATCGGCCCAACTGCGCGCATGCTGGGTACTTTCCTGCCAGCCTTCCATCGTTTCATATACAGGCTCTACTTCCGCCTGGATTACCGGAGAGGCAGGGTAGTAATCATACATGACATCCTGATATCGATAGCCGACGCAAATCTGCAAGCTATCAAACCCATCCAGCACATCGAGTTTGGTGAGGCAAATGCCGTGGACGCCTGAAATTTTCATGGCCTGGCGAACCATTACCGCATCAAACCAGCCGCATCGCCGCTGACGCCCGGTTACCGTGCCAAATTCACGCCCACGCTCACCAAGACGCTGCCCGATATCATTTTCCTGCTCGGTAGGGAAGGGGCCGCTGCCTACCCGTGTGGTGTATGCTTTGGTAATGCCGAGCACATAACCGATCATATCAATGCCGCACCCAGAACCGACGGACGCTAGTCCTGCTACGGTGTTGGATGATGTAACATAAGGATATGTGCCGTGATCGACATCCAGCATTGAGCCTTGCGCTCCTTCAAATAATACTCGCTTACCCTGCTTGCGACAGAGCTCCAATCGCCTCCAGATGGGTTCTGCGAATCCCAGCAGGCGCTCGGCAATCTCCATCAAGGGGTCATACAGGCTCTCACGCGTCATTGGCTCGCGGCCAAATCCTTTCAGCAGCGCATTATGATGAAACAACATATTGTCGAGCTTGTCTTTGAGCAGTTGTTCATGCGCCAGGTCACAAATACGAATGGCCCGCCGTGCGATTTTATCTTCATAGGCCGGGCCAATGCCGCGACCGGTGGTGCCGATTTTTTCCTGTCCCCGAGCTTCCTCTGCCGCATTATCCAGCATCGGGTGAATGGGGAGAATCAACGGACAATTTTCGGCAATGCGCAGGTTTTCAGGTGTAATGGAGACGCCCTGATCGGCAATACGGTCGATTTCCTTCAGCAATTCCCAGGGATCAACAACCACCCCATTGCCGATGATGGACAATTTATTTTGCCGTACCACGCCTGAAGGAAGCAGGCTGAGTTTATAGGTTGTGCCGTCAATAACCAACGTGTGTCCGGCATTATGGCCACCCTGAAAGCGCACAATCACATCGGCGCGTTCAGAGAGCCAGTCCACTACTTTACCCTTACCTTCATCGCCCCATTGAGAGCCTATCACTGCAACATTAGTCATTATCAATCCTGTGTATTCAGTGTGTTGTTTCGTTTATTTGGGTGTTGGTGTGAGCGTGTCATCCAGCCAGAGATACTGGCAGCCAAGCCGTTTAGCCTCACGTATCATAGCGTCCGTATCGCTCAGCGGTGTGTCTTCCAGCCCATGGACCGTCACATACTCCTCACCAATCGCTTCCCGAATATCCAGGTGCAGGATGCCGGCCGGTATATAAACACGTGGCTTTGGTTTTTTCATTTGAAGAATTGGGAGTAAACGACTGAGATAAATCGTAAATCCAATGGCAGGCGTTTTGTTGTCAAACGCAATGCAATAGCGCCCGCCGCGCCCGATTTCGCCATCAATACCTTTCGCAAATAACGCGAAACTGATACCGGTGTGATAGTCAAAACCGCGATGCTCGGCAGCGTCAATGGTAATCTCACAGCCCGGGCAATTCTGCCTGACACGATGCGCGATGTAGCGCAGGCGATCAATGAGCGGTGCGATATCGGCTGGAAAATCCAGGCTTTCGAGTGCGGCCAGAGCGGAATCCGCCGGGCCGCAATGTTGGGTGAGGGCACGCAGCAACGTGGCAATAGGTGCATCGATATGATCCAGTGCTCCTAAATCTTTTTGTGCCAGCGCACTGAGAATATTGCGCCGTTCTTCCACTGGCAGCCCGGCATCTTCAAGCAATTGCGGTGCCAGGGTAGGGAGATTTAAGTCCACGGAAATATCGCGCACGCCAATGCGTGTCATCCCCTCGACGGCGACGACAATCGCCTCAACATCGGATGCGCGTGAGGTCACACCAATCAGTTCCGCGCCGGCTTGAGTGAATTGCCGTGCCGGGTTAATCGCCTGCGCATTGGTCGAAAGCGTGGTGCCGCTATAACACAAGCGTAACGGCCGTGGGGCGCGTTTGAGCCGCGACAGAGCGATGCGTCCGATTTGCATGGTAATATCTGTGCGGATGCCCATCATACGCTGCGAGGCAGGGTCCATCAGGCGAAACGTGTCTTTATCCATCTTGTTGCTGCCGGCTAACAGCAGATTTTCTTCAAACTCAACCAGGGGCGGCTTGACGCGTTCATAGCCAAATCCCTGGAATGCCTGCATGATCTGTCCCTGGAGCAATGCCTCGAAGCCCGCATCAGGATAGAGAAGGTCATAAAAGCCCGTTGGCAGTAATGCGCGTGACGGCGTGGACATAAACGGCTCAGAATAAAGGTTGGTCTGGCGTGACGTTTAATTTATAAAGACGCCCGGGTCAATCGATGCACAAATGCCATGCGTGTTATGACAGGTGTGACGCGTTAACCCGTTTCTGAGAAAGGAACTAAGAGTGATAACATGGTTGCGTTCACTGTCGCGCGTGCAACTGGCATGGCTGCTGGCCGGGCTCATGGCGCTGTGGTTGTTATCCGGACTCATTTTTCCCTCGGATCGATCGGAAGAAGATACGCAAACTCAGGAAACAGAACCTTTTGCAGTGCGTGGCATGGTGACGGCTGCACAGGATGTGAGTCGCTATATCGTGCTATATGGCCGGTCGGAAGCCAATCGTATGGTAGAGCTGTATTCGGAGCTGGAAGGCAGGGTCACAGAGGTCAACGCCACGGAAGGCGAGGTGATTGAACGGAGCGCCCCGATTGTCACATTGGAAGTGAAAGACCGGGAGGCACGCCTCAACAAGGCGGATGCCCGGGTCAAGCAGCGCCGCATCGATTATCAGGCGGCGCAGAAGCTGGCAAAACAGGGGTTTATCAGTAATATTCAACTGGCAGAGAAAAAAGCGCTGTTGGAAGAAGCCAATGCCGATCTGGAACTGGCACGCACCTTGGTCTCGCAACTGAGCGTACGCGCCCCTTTCGATGGGACGGTAGACCGTATTGAGGTCGAGCTGGGTGAATTGGTGAAAGCCAATCAGACGCTGGTGGCGCGCGTGGTGGATAACCATCCGATTGTGATTCACGGTCAGGTGACGGAATTTGATTTTTCCGATATCAGGGCCGGACTTCCGGCTGATATTCAGCTGGCCGATGGGCGTTCACTCACCGGTGAAGTGCGCTATGTCAGCGTGGTGGCAGAACCGGCCACCCATACCTTTCGCATTGAAGTGGAGGTGCCGAATCCGGATCGCACCGTGCCCGTAGGGGTGACGGCGGAGCTGCGCATACCGGTGGAGCGGATGCGGGCGCATCTCCTGCCCAAATCCAGCCTGGTGCTTGATGAAAAAGGCCAGCTTGGTATTAAAACGGTGGATGCAGCAAGCATCGTCGTTTTCTACCCGGTGGAGATTATTCGCGACACGGGCAACGGCATCTGGCTGACCGGGCTGCCAGAGCAGGCCACCGTGATTACGCTTGGAGGGCCTTATGTCAGCGATGGCGAAAAGGTTGCATTGACGCTCAGTGACATCGATGCAGCACGCTTGCCATCTGAAGAAGAAATGAGTGCCGACAATGGACAGCAGGAAGAGACGGCACCATGAACACCATCATTGACAGCGCGATGAATCGCGCCCGTACGGTGATGCTGGTCTTTGTCCTCATTCTGGTGACCGGCATTGCCGCGTACAATGCGATTCCTAAGGAGTCCGAGCCGGATGTGCAGATTCCCATCATTTATGTCGCTATGCATTATGAAGGTATTTCGCCGGAAGATAGCGAGCGGCTCCTGCTACGGCCCTTAGAGAAAAAACTCAGCGCCATTGACGGTATTAAGGAATTGCGCAGCAAGGCCTATGAAGGAGGCGGTAATGTCATCCTGGAATTTTATGCCGGATTTGACAGCGACAATGCCTTGATTGATGTGCGCGAGAAGGTCGATGAAGCACGTCCTGAACTGCCGGATGATATAGATGAGCCGACGGTTCATGAAATCAATCTCAGCCTGTTTCCTGTCCTGAATGTTATTTTGAGTGGACGCGTTTCCGAACGCCAGATGGTACGAATTGCAAGAGAACTGCGCGATAAGATTGAAGCTTTGCCGCAGGTACTCACTGCTAACATTGCCGGTGACAGAGAAGAAGCGCTGGAGGTGATTATCGACCCTCTCTTGCTTGAAAGTTATGGCCTGACACCGGGCGATACACTGCAAATTTTTAGCAATAACAACGTGTTGGTGGCGGCAGGCGCCATGGATACGGGCGATGGTAGCTTTGCCATTAAAATTCCTGGATTGTTAGAAGAGGCGAAAGATTTTCTAAATCTGCCGGTGGTGACGGGAGATAACGCCGAGGTACGTCTCATTGATGTGGCCACCGTCCGTCGCGGCTTCAAGGACGCGACGGGCTATGCCTCAGCCAATGGCCAGCGCTCGATCACGCTGGAAGTAAGCAAGCGCACCGGTGAGAATATTATCGAAACGGTCGAGGCAGTGCGCGAGGTCGTCGGGGAAGAGCAGAAATACTGGCCAGGCGCCTTGCAGGTTGCGTTTGCACAGGATCGCTCCGGCACCATCCGGGAGATGCTGGCGAATTTGCAAAATAACATCATTTTTGCCGTGTTTCTGGTGATGGTCGTCATTATCGCCTTCATGGGCCTACGTTCAGCGGCCTTGGTGGCACTGGCCGTACCGGGAGCATTTTTGACCGGCATTCTCTTTTTGCAATTGATGGGCATGACGCTGAATATCGTGGTGCTGTTCAGCCTGATTCTGTCAATCGGCATGCTGGTGGACGCCGCCATTGTTGTCTCCGAATATGCGGACCGCAAGCGTGGCGAAGGCTGGAACATACATGCAGCCTATGGAGGGGCGGCAAAGCGCATGGCCTGGCCGGTCATTTCATCTACCGTGACAACCTTGATCGTCTTCCTGCCACTCTTGTTCTGGCCGGGGACGGTGGGCGAGTTCATGAAATACATGCCGGTCACATTGATGGTCACGCTAACCGGCTCTCTCATGATGGCATTGATTTTCCTGCCGACAATTGGCGCAACCGTCGGTGAATGGCTTAATCGTCGCCAGCCGTCTCAAGATACGAAAAGACGCGAAGCAACACAGGCGGATGATGACGAGCCGTGGGATGCGTCCATGACATCGCTCCATCCTTTCACCCTACGCTATCTCAGGCTGCTGACTTTGATGCTGTCTATGCCGGGCCGGGCGGTGATGGGACTGATTGGTGTGATGATTGTGCTGTTTATTCTCTATGCCAATTTTGGCAAAGGGGTAGAGTTCTTCCCGGATGTTGAACCGGAGAATATGAGTCTGCTGGTGCATGCGCGCGGTAATCTTTCCATTGACGAACGCGATAGCGTCATGCAGCAGGTCTATGGTCGCATCGCACCGCTCAGTGACGAAATTCGCATGTTCTACACACGCACCGGCCGTAACAATCAGCAGGAACTGGCTGAAGATGTGATTGGGCAGATTACCATGGAATTGGCGCATTGGCGCACGCGCCGCCCGGCCAGTGAATTGAAAGAGGATATCTTGCAGCGCACGGAAGACATGCCCGGCATTATTGTCGAGATTCGCGAGCAGGAAGCTGGCCCACCGGTGGGTAAGCCGGTGCAGATTGAATTTCGCAGCCGTTTTCCGGAATTATTGCCGACCGCCATCGCCACTTTTCGCCAGGGGATGGAAGAGATAGGCGGGTTTCGTGATCTGGAAGATAGTCGGCCCATTCCGGAAATTGAGTGGCAGTATCGGATCAACCGCGAACTGGCGAGCCGCTTTGGGGCGGATGTGTTATTGGCAGGAAGTTTTATGAAACTGGTCAGTAACGGGTTGATTGCCGATACCTACCGACCAGATGATGCAGATGAAGAACTCGATGTAGTGGTGCGCTTTCCGGAGTCGGAACGCACTATCAGTCAGTTGGAGCGCCTGCGCATTACCACCGCCTCCGGCGAACGGGTGCCACTCGGTAATTTTGTCCAGCGTGAGGCACAGCCAACCATCAACACCATTGACCGGGTCGATCAGATGCGGGTGATGACCATTAAAGCTGATGTGGTGCCGGATATTCTGCCCGATCAAAAAGTCAGCGAGTTGACTGACTGGCTGGGGCAGCAGGAATGGGACCCACGCGTTCAGGTGAGCTTTAAAGGCGAAGATGAAGAGCAACGAGAAGCCGGCCAGTTTTTGATGGGGGCATTCGTTCTGGCGCTGTTTGGTATGTTCCTGATTATGGTGACGCAATTTAACAGCATTTATTACACGATTGTAGTGATGAGTGCCGTGTTCTTTTCCACCGGTGGCGTCTTGTTGGGGCTGTTGATTACCGATCAACCGTTCGGCATCGTCATGTGTGGTGTCGGCGTGATCTCGCTTGCCGGAATTGTGGTGAACAACAACATTATCTTTATCGATACCTACAGCAAATTATTGGCACAGGGCGTGGCTGTGAAGGAAGCGCTCATTCGCACTGGCGCGCAGCGTCTGCGGCCAATTCTCCTGACGGCAGGAACAACCGTGCTTGGCCTTTTGCCGATGGTGGTCGGCATGAATATCGATTTTGCCGCGCGCGATATTACCTTCGGCGCACCCTCCAGCCAGTGGTGGCAACAACTCTCCACCTCGATCGCCGGGGGATTGGCGTTTGCCACGATTCTCACCTTGTTCTTTACGCCTGCACTGCTTTTGCTGTGGCATGTGATTGCTGAAAAACTGGGCAATTGGCGTGATCACCTACACAAACGAACGGCTGCAGCATAAAAAAATCCCCGCTGCCATCGTGGCAGCGGGGTAGCTGAGGGGAGTGTTGAAACAATTCTATCAATCAGTTGGATTGGCGTTTGTCACGCAGGCGCGGCTTGGATGATTCATCCGTCAGAATCGGAATACTGCGCGGCTGTTTCTCTTCAGGAATGACGCGCTCCAGCTCGATCACAAGCAGGCCATTTTCCATCCGCGCTGCCTGCACCTGCACATGATCGGCAAGGCTGAAGCTGCGCTTGAAGGCGCGCGTGGCAATGCCCTTATGCAGATACTCTATCTGAGGTGCATCATCGCCGGAGTTCTCCACAACCTGGCCGCTGATCTCCAATGTATTGGCGGTAGCAACCACATCGACCTCTTCCGGGGCAAACCCGGCAACGGCCATGACGATTCGGTAATGATTTTCATCCTTCCGCTCAATATTATAAGGTGGGTAGGAAGGGGCGCTCTCTTCACTGCCAAGCAGCGAATTGAACAAGTCATTATACCGGTCAAACCCGACGGATTGACGAAAAAGAGGGGATAAAGATAACGTATTCATGGTATTGATCTCCTTGATTAAGCAAGTACATACCATCCATCGCGCGATTTATGATGGACAGGACCCATACAGGCATCCTGTAATTACATACATTGGGTGTGAAATATGGGATTTCAAGAGATGAAACATATTTTTTGTGATACACAATAATCAATTTCTATGACTGACAATAACTATCAATTATAAAGTGAAACAGAGGCCTGTAGGCTAGGCGCAGCCTTGAGCTGCGCTCAATGTGCGAGTCAGCAGGACGAGCACGGGAGCAAATAAAAAGTTGAGATAATGGAATTTACCAGCGCTGACATTTTTGGCACCATTGCCGCAATTCTCACCACCCTGTGTTTTGTTCCCCAGGCGGTGATGGTGATCCGCACCAAACATACGCGCGACATTTCGCTCTGGATGTATGCCATGTTTACAACGGGCGTCTTATTCTGGTTGATTTATGGCATCATGCTGGAACGCCCGCCCATGATCATCGCCAACATTGTGACGCTGGGGCTGGCATGCACCATTCTGATTCTCAAAATACGGCATGGCTGACAACACTATCTAAAGCGTGTCCGGCACATGATGGTAGAGGCGCTTGTAATGTAAGACGCTGACGATAATACTCAGCCCATAGAGGATGGAAATGGCCGCCAGAGTAAGCCAGGGCTCGGTGACCAGTGATATGATAAACAATGCCGCCAACAGCATGATAGGCAGGGCAAGGTCATGTCGAATGACGATCTTTTTGAGCGAATAGGTGGGCAACCGGCTGGCCATCAGCATGGCGACCAATGTTAACCAGGCTGCCATGACATAAGGTTCGCGCAACAGTTCCATCTCCCACTCCAGCCAGATCATGATGGGGGCGAGCGCCAGCATGGCTCCGGCCGGTGAGGGCACGCCGACGAAAAAGCGCTCCCGCCAGGCTGGGCGCTCATCCTCATCATCATCCAGGATGCTGATATTAAACCGTGCGAGGCGTATGACACAGCACACCGCGAACAGTAGAACGATTGCCCAACCAAATCCGCGTAATTCATAGGTCGACCACAGATAAATCAATAACCCTGGTGCCACGCCAAAATTGACGAAATCAGAGAGCGAATCAAGCTGAGCACCAAATTCGCTGGTGGCTTTGAGTAGCCGTGCAAGTCGGCCATCCATGCCGTCAATGATTCCCGCAAGCAAAATCGCCGCTACCGCATGATGCCAGCGTTCATCCAGCGCAAAGCGAATTGAACTTAAGCCTACACACAGGCCGATCAGCGTAACAAAATTCGGCACCAGCCGACTGATGGACACCACGCGGCGTTTGCGGCGTATGGCCGGACGCAAGCGGGGCCTGCGCATCTTATGCCGCCTTGCCCTGCCGGGCCGGTTCAGCAGCGTTCATGTCGGCCAGCACGGTCTCACCAGCTAATGCACGTTGGCCCTCGATTACCTGCGGGTTAACCCCTTTGGGCAGATAGACATCGACCCGGCTGCCAAAGCGAATCATGCCGATGCGCTCACCGGCCTCAACCTTATCCTCCACCGATTTAAAGGCAATGATACGACGTGCCACCAGTCCGGCAATTTGCACAACAGCGATGTCCTGTCCATTGTCCAGGGTCAGCCGAAACGCCTGCCGCTCATTTTTCTCGCTCGCCTTATCCAGCGACGCGTTGAGGAAAGCTCCGGCATAATAATGCATCTTGCTGATGGTTGCACTGACAGGGCTGCGATTTACATGGACGTCAAACACATTCATGAAAATGCTGATGCGCGTAAGCGGGTTATCACCCATCTCCAATTCTGCAGGCGGCGATACTGAGCTAATGGCCTGCACCAGCCCATCGGCCGGGCTGATAATCAACCCTTCGCGCGATGGTGTCGTCCGTGCAGGATCGCGAAAAAAATAGATGCACCATAAGGTCGCCAGCATTCCCAGAAAGCCAAGCGTGTCCGATAACAAAAACAGCAATAGGGCCACACCGCCAAAGATAGCGATGAACTTGTGCCCTTCCTTATGGATGGGAACCAATACGGAGGTAATACTCCCACTATGCGACATACGGTAGGCTCCTTATGCGGCGGCTTGTGATTGCATCCGGCTACGCAAATTAGCGTCGATTGCCTCTAAAAACTGCTGCGTCGTCAGCCATGGTTGATTTTTATCGATGAGCAGCGCAAGGTCTTTGGTCATCTGGCCGGATTCCACGGTGTCGATACAGACCTGTTCTAACGTCTCAGCAAAAGCCGCCAGGGCGCTATTGCCATCAAACTTGGCACGGAAGCCAAGACCACGCGTCCAGGCGAAAATCGAGGCGATCGGGTTGGTGGAGGTGTCCTTGCCTTGCTGATGCTGGCGATAATGCCGGGTCACGGTGCCATGGGCAGCCTCCGCTTCCACCGTCTTGCCATCCGGTGTCATGAGCACGGATGTCATCAGCCCAAGTGAGCCAAAACCCTGTGCGACCATGTCGGACTGCACATCCCCATCATAATTTTTGCAAGCCCATATAAACCCGCCATCCCATTTGAGCGCACTGGCTACCAGATCATCAATCAGCCGATGTTCATAGACAATATTCTTCGCTTTGAATTTATCTTCAAATTCCTGTTCATACACTTCCTGAAACAGATCCTTGAAGCGACCGTCATAGACTTTCAAAATGGTATTCTTGGTGGAGAGATAGACCGGCCAGCCGCGCTGGAGTCCATAATTCATACAGGCTCTGGCAAATCCACGAATGGATTCATCGAGGTTATACATGCCCATGGCCACACCACTATCCGGAAAGTCAAACACTTCATGCACTTCCGGCTCGCCATTCTCAGGCGTGAAGGTGAGGGTGAGTTTGCCTTTGCCGGGAATGCGAATATTCGTCGCCCGGTACTGGTCGCCAAAAGCGTGACGGCCAATGACAATAGGGCGCTCCCACGTCGTGACGAGGCGGGGCACATTCTTGCAGATAATCGGCTCACGAAACACGGTACCGCCAAGAATATTACGGATCGTCCCATTCGGTGATCTCCACATCTCTTTGAGGCCAAATTCTTCCACACGGCCTTCATCGGGCGTGATAGTGGCGCATTTGATACCCACCCCGTGTTCTTTAATAGCATGAGCGGCATCAATGGTGATTTGATCGTTGGTTTTGTCACGTTCGGTGACCGACAGATCAAAATATTTAATATCAACATCGACATAAGGCAGAATCAGCTTTTCCTTGATCATCGCCCACATGATGCGGGCCATCTCATCGCCATCGATTTCCACCACCGGATGTTGCACTACTATTTTGGTCATCTGCCGCCCTCGTTTCACCGCATTAGAGTCAAAGAATCACAGAGATACGCGATTGGCTAAAGCAACACAATGGTTGAATCATGAAATACAGTGCTGGGTAAACGACTTGACGCCTCTCTGGCCATCCGCTAATGGCTTTTGGTTAACAGATGAATTAGTTAATAAATAAACAAAAAAGAGAGGCGCTGCCATGAGTCAGCTATTAAACGCCAACCACCATGTGGTGACAGCTCCGTATGAATCATCGGCCGTGATGCAGGATAATGGCTATTCTACCTGGACTGGCCAGCATGCCGATCGCGGCTCACCGACCATGAATGTCGGCAAGGAAGCGGATTATGCCAGGGTGGCTGGTATTGAGGTAAAGGATTATGGTGCCGGGCAGTGGCCCAAAGGCTTTACGCCGGGTGAAGCGATTGTTCCGGCGGAAGATCTGTTTGCGGAACTGGCCTATGAGGATGCGGTCATTGCCGAACAACAGGGCTGGACCTGGAGCCAGTTGCTGCGCCATCAGTTGAAAGAGGCTCACGCAGCGCAGCCGGAAGATAAACGCTACAAAACGGCAGGCAGCGACCAATATATCAAGGGCAATGTCACAGAATATTTTCGCGAAGCTGCCGCCTGGCGCTTTGCAGAAGATACCGGCATGCAAGGCATTGTCGATGCGGACCATATTCATGTGGCTGGCGGCGTCAAACCCATCATTCACCAATTAGGCTCCAGCTTTACGCCGCGTATCGAGCGTCACCAGCCAATCTCGGAGTTAGTGGGTGAAGATCAACTGGCACAATTGCCGGAGGCTGCACGCAATGCAACCGTGGCAGAAGAAATCTACCCCGGTGATGTCGTGCTGGTGTTTGTGCCGGCATGGCCGACCGTGTTTGATGCCATACCCGAAGGAGTCGAGGTTGTGGAAGTGCCGATGGGTGATGCAGGGTATCCCTCTCTTGAGATGGTGGATGCAGCCTTGAACGCCTACCCGCAGGCACGCGGGGCGATTATGGGTAACAACCCAAGCACCAAGCAATTCCCGAGCGCAGAAGAGCGCGACGTGGTGATGGGGCGTTTTTTAGAACATGCCCGTCAATTGAAAGAAGCGCGTATTGCTGAAACCGGTGATGAGGAGCGCTTTCCCGATTATCAACGCCTTGACTTTTTGCTGATTGACGATGACCCGTACGGCAAATTGCAGTTGCAGGAAGGCGCACCAGACCAACAACGTGAGAGTAATGAAGCGCAACTGATGCGTGAGGGATTTCTGGCCTCAACCCGTTCGCAATCTAAAGAGTTTGGTGCGCCGGGCATTCGTGTCGGCTGGGTCGCGTGCATGAACGATCGTGTGCTGCAGCAGGCACGCAATTACATGTCGACCAATGGCGGGCATGTGACCGCCGATTATAACATGGTGGAAGGCACAGATATCTTCCTCAACAATCTGGCTCGTGCCCAGGCACAAATTCTCTTTGGTGATCGCTATCTGGAATGGCTGCGCCAAACGCTGCGCGACAATGTGCAGGCAGTCGCAGAGCGAGTCGCGCGCATTGATGGGGTGAAGATGATTCAGCCGGATGGCACGCTGTATTTTGAGCTCGATTTCAGCGGCTGGAAAGACAGCATCTTCCCGGGCGAATTGATGCTTGATGGTCAGCCACGCCTCATACGTGATGCACATGACACGCGAGCAGTGCTCATTGAGTCCGGCCAGTTTAATGCCGTGCCGAACCAGTTGTGCTATGCGCCGGGCTCTTCCCATGCCGATCAGGATTATCGCTATCGCGTCAACAGTGCCAGTGAGTTGCAAAAAGTGATGGATGTGTTGGACACCATTGAACAGACCAGCCAGCAGCGCATCACCACCTCTTCGCGCTATGATGAGTTGTTGCCCCAAGCGCAGCAAGTGTGGGAGATGCAGCATAGCCCGGCCAATGGTGCTGAAAACGACCGTTTAGCAGGGTAACACTTAAAGGCAATTCGTATCGGCCATGCGTGAGCGTGTGAGGATACGGTTCGTCTGCTCACGGAAGAAGCTAGTCTGTTTATCCGGGTTGCGAATAAGCGGGCCGGGCAGGGAGGCTGCCAGCATCGCCGCTTCCCGCCGAGTGAGCGTGGTGGCACTTTTGCCGAAATAATGCATCGCCGCGGCGTCAATGCCGAATATCCCGTCGCCCAGCTCTGCAATATTGAGATACACCTCGAGCATCTGGCGTTTAGACCAGACAAGGTCGAGCATCAATGCCAGCGGTAGTTCGATAACTTTGCGGATGTAGGAGCGCTGCGGCCAGAGAAACAGGTTCTTCACTACCTGCATGGACAGGGTAGAGGCGCCACGCGGCCGCTCTCCATCTGCCATACCGTCTATGACATCGCCCATTGCCTGCCAGTCGACCCCATGATGCTCACAGAACCGGCTATCCTCCGCCACGATGACAGAGGATACCACATGAATGCTCGTCTCCTCCAAAGGTACGAACTGGCGTGACACCTCGCTGCCTGTGACCCATCGCCATGCCATGAGGGTGGAGACCGGCGGCACCATGAGATAGAGAATCGTCAGGCCAATCACAATGGTGCAATAGGCAATAACTGCATGACGTATCCAGCGAAACAGCCGACGTAACGCCATAGCGTGAAAAACTACTCTCCCTGCGCTAGCGAATATCCCAACTCGCCATCAAACGTGTATAAATTTTCCGTTTTGATGAAATCAAAGCCTTCTTCTTTCGCACGGGTGAGCAGGCTGATGATCTGCCCATGATCAACAGACTGACCATCATTGGCTGCCACAAACCGGCAGCGCCAATGGTCGGCATATTCCAAACCCGCCACCGGGTCCGGCCAGACTTTAAGGCCGCGATTCGTCATCAGGCGCAGGCGCATGCCTTGCGGCGCCAGCTTTTCAATCACCGGGCCAATATCCTGCGCGGTTCTCCCCCGCGCATGGAGGAACATATCCACCCCAACCAGCTCTTTCTTCGCCGGTGGGCGCTCGGTAATGCGAATGGAATTATCATTGCTGGGCGAATGCTCATATTTCACCACATCAAATTGCTGCGGCATCTGGCCTAAGCGCGCCACCACGGCTTCGGCAAATGCCTGAGTCGCTAGCTTATTCTGGCTTTTATCGTCAGAATAAATATCGGCCGTATGTTCGCCATCTTCAATGGTGCGCAGCCAGGCATTGTGAATGGTCGTGGCCACTTCCGGCTGGCCGATATGCACCAGCATCATCACCGCAGCATTGAGCAGCCCTGAGGGGTTTGCTAGCTGCTGCCCGGCAATATCCGGGGCGGAGCCGTGAATTGCTTCAAACATCGCATACTCCCGGCCAATATTGGCCGAGCCTGCCAGCCCAACCGAGCCGGAAATTTCTGCCGCCACATCGGAAATAATATCGCCATAGAGATTTTCCGTCACAATCACGTCAAAAATTTGCGGCTTGCTGGCCACGCGCGCCGTGCCGATATCAATAATATAATGCTCATTCTCGATGTCCGGATATTCCTTGGCCACCTCGTCAAAAATGGCGTGGAATGCCCCATCCGTCAGCTTCATGATGTTGTCTTTTGACATGCAGGTGACTTTTTTGCGTCCGTTTCGCACCGCATAATCAAACGCGTAGCGCATAATGCGCTCAGAGCCGGGGCGGGTGATGAGCTTGAGGCTCTGGAACACGTCATCCGTCTGACGATGTTCAATACCGGCATAGAGGTCTTCTTCATTCTCACGCACGATGACCAGATTCATCTCCGGGTGGGGCGTGTTGACATAAGGATGATAAGACACGCAAGGGCGCACATTGGCAAACAGGCCGAGTGTTTTTCGCATGGTCACATTCAGGCTCTTATAGCCGCCACCCTGTGGGGTGGTGATCGGCGCTTTGAGGATAATCTTATTCGCAAAGATTGACTGCCACCCTTCATCACTAATGCCGGATGTGTGGCCTTTTTCATAAACCTTCGCACCAACCTCAATCGTATCGAAATGCACTTTCGCTTCGGCTTCACGCAGCACATGCAGCGTGGCATCCATAATTTCCGGGCCGATACCATCGCCAAATGCCACAGTGATGGGAGTATTCTCAGTCATGGTAGTTACCTCACATTTTTCTACCTTAGCTATGCTAGGGTAGCGCTAACAAAAAGTTAATTGAGTTAAGAAGCCAATCGTTGTCTTACCGCAGCCAAAGCATCGGCGGCTTTTCCGGCATCCGGGCTGCCGGCCTGAGCCATGTCTGGCCGGCCGCCGCCGCCCTTGCCACCTGCCGCCTCCGAGGCAGCCTTGACTAACTCCACCGCACTGGTGCTGCCAGTCAAATCATCGGTCACCCCAACCACAATCGATAGCTTCCCTTTGTCTGAATCAGTTGCAAGCAGCGCGACAACGCCGGAGCCGAGTTGCTTCTTCAGGCTGTCTGCCATCCCTTTCAGTTCCTTTGCCGGAATGTCCGCGACAATTTTGCCCATAAATTTTGTGTTGCCGATGGTCTCCACCGCATTGTCTGCTCCATTGGCAGCCTGTTGACTGCCGCCCAGTGCCAATTGCTTTTTCACATCCGCCAGCTGGCGTTCCAACTGCTTGCGCTCAGCCACCAGTGCACGGACCCGCTCTGGCAGTTCGGCAGGGGAGGTTTTGAGTGCATCGGCAGCTTGCCTGAGTCGTGCTTCCTGCCCGGTGAGGTGGATAAAGGCGGCATCGCCCGTCACCGCTTCGAGCCGTCGCACACCAGCGGCCACGGCGGATTGCTCGGTAATTTTGAACAGGCCAATATCGCCCGTGCGCGCCACATGCGTACCACCGCAAAGTTCTATTGAATATGCCTCCGTGCTCGTCTGCTGACTCGCACATGAGGCGGAGCTCAAGGCTGGATCGGCCTGCTGGCCTCCTTCTTTGTTGTCTCCATTGCCTTGAACACCCATGCTCACCACGCGCACTTCATCGCCATATTTCTCGCCAAACAACGCCAGAGCGCCCGCTTTCTGCGCCTCTTCCGGCGTGCTGATGCGTGTGTTCACCTCGCTATTCGACCAGATCATATGATTCACTCTGCGTTCTACCTGCTGGATTTTTTCTGCGGTTAGCGGCTTGGCGTGCGAGATGTCAAAGCGCAGCTTATCTTCTGCCACCAATGAGCCTTGCTGCGTCACATGCTCGCCCAGCACATCGCGCAGTGCCTTATGCAGCAGGTGTGTGGCTGAATGATTCGCTCGCAGGCGATTGCGTCGTGACACCTCAACAGAAAGCGTAACTTCTACATTAGTATAAATTAACCCGGATTGTACTACCGTGCCGTAGTGAACAATAATGTCTTCAATTGGTTTCTGGGTATCTGTAATCTTTATAACGGCTCCATTCTCGTCGCGCACTGAGATCACACCTTGATCGCCAATCTGTCCGCCTGATTCGCCATAAAATGGGGTTCTATCAGTTATAATCAATATGGGTTCACCTGCTTCGAGACGAACGCCTCCTGCGGCTGTAAATTGCCCAACAACTTGTTCCTCATCAGTCTCTGCACGAAAATCTCTTGGGTCACCAAAAGTAAGAATTTTACCTATGGTTTCCAATTCTTCATAACCAGTAAAATTAGTCTTTCCATGCTGGTTAGATATTTCGTACCAGAGTTGCTCAACAAATTTGCCCCCCGACCCACTCCAGGCGGCGCGGGCGCGGGCTTTCTGCTCGGCCATGGCGGCATCAAAGCCTGCCATATCCACCTCTCGCCCTTGGCCTCGCAGAATATCAGCGGTCAGATCAACTGGAAATCCATAGGTGTCATATAGTTTGAAGGCGACATCACCCGGCAGTGCTTTGCCGGAGGCTAGCGTGCCGGTTTCTTCTTCCAGCAAATGCAACCCCCGCGCCAATGTCTCGCGAAAGCGCGTCTCTTCATTTTTCAATGTCTCGGTCATCAGCGCCTCGGCCCGGCCCAGTTCAGGGTAGGCGGCACCCATCTCATGAATCAGCGACGGCACCAGCCGGTGCATCAGCGGGTCTTTGCTACCCAGAATATGGGCGTGGCGCATGGCCCGGCGCATAATCCGTCGCAGCACATAGCCGCGCCCTTCATTGGAGGGCGTGACGCCGTCGGCCATCAAAAAGCAGGAGGAGCGCAAATGGTCGGCAATTACTTTGAAGGAGGCATGATTTGTCGGCGTCACTGTTGCTTTCACCGCGTCCTCAGCCGCATCAATCAGGCTGACGAACAAATCCGTGTCATAATTATCATGCACCCCCTGCAGCACAGCGGCGATGCGCTCCAGCCCCATGCCGGTGTCGATGGATGGCTTGGGCAGGTCAATACGCGTCTCGCTATCCACCTGCTCATATTGCATGAAGACGAGATTCCATATCTCAATAAAGCGGTCTTCAAACAGGTCGCTCCCGTCTTTATCCAGCGCCCACTTGCCTTCGATGCCTTCGCCATGGTCATAAAACACTTCCGAACATGGCCCGCACGGGCCAGTATCGCCCATGCTCCAGAAATTATCATTGGTCGGCACCCGCAGAATTTTGCTCTCCGGCAAGCGGCTAATCTTGCGCCACAGCTCAAAGGCTTCGTCATCGGTGTGATAGACAGTAACAAACAGCTTGTCCTGCGGCAGGCCAAAATCCTTGGTCAGCAATTCCCAGGCAAAGGCAATGGCGCTTTCCTTAAAATAATCACCGAAAGAGAAATTGCCGAGCATCTCAAAAAATGTGTGATGCCGCGCCGTGTAACCGACATTGTCCAGATCATTATGCTTGCCCCCGGCGCGCACGCATTTCTGGCTGGTGGTGGCGCGTGGGGCAGGCGGTGTCTCTGCGCCGGTGAAGATATGCTTAAACGGCACCATCCCGGCATTGGTGAACATCAACGTCGGGTCATTCTGCGGCACCAAGGGGCTGGATGGCTGCACTCGGTGGTCTTTGCACTCAAAATAGGAGAGGAAGTTGCGGCGAATGTCATTGACGGTCGTAGTCATCGGGTGTGGCTCAAAGCAAAATGTTAGTCAACCCTTCTTCTAATCGATTGTGCAAGGCCAGACAAGCGCTGCTGCGTAGTCGACCATGTCTACCTCAATGCCATTCCGGCGAACGTTGTTATTGTCATTCGCCGGTTTAACCGGCGAATCCAACCTTATCGCGCAAAATGATAGAAATATTGTCATTCCGGCGAATGCCGGAATCCAGATATCAGGTATGATGACACGCCGGGCCTGCTTGCCCGGCTACTGATGGGTTTCGTCGTGGTGAGGGATGGATTCCCGGATATGCTCATGATTGTTTGATTGCCTCCGGAATTGTATTCACAATTCCATGAGGCGCGGCTCAGGGCTGTTAACTCGCATTCCGGGATGACACCAAGAATAAATCGTCATCCCGAGCGCAGCGGCGCAGCCGCACAGGCAAGGATCCATTAGCGAGCAATCATGATAGCAACAAGTGATGGCTGAATAAGTAGAGAGAAAAACGATGAGGAGGCATGAACAAAACGTTCACACCACCTCCCAGAATTAGGTTAACTGACTGTTACGCCGTAGGCGATAACGGTCACCGATTCTTCGTCGCCGTAGAATTCGAGAACGAGTGTTTCGTTCTCTTCTGCTGCTACGGCGAAAATCAGGCTATCATCGAATTCCAGCGGCACGGGCCACTGATCGATCAAAGGGGAGCTGTTCACGGGAACCGTGATGCTCTCCCCGGGCTGGAATGCCATAATAGCATCCAACGTGATCGATAAGCCCGTGCAACCGAGAATCACGTTCAGCAAACGCACTGACTCTTGATTGTCCTCGCCGCGCCGGAACTCCAACACGGCCTTACCGTCCTTGAGCGGATGGTTCAGCACGATATCGTGCATCCGCTTCAAGGCATTCTCGAGTTGCATCGCTTGCCAGAATTCGGGTCCAAGTACAATTTTACCAGACATTGAGCATATATAAACTTTTCAACCTATTTGGACTAAGCGT
This sequence comes from uncultured Rickettsiales bacterium, assembly GCA_964435165.1. GTDB lineage: Bacteria > Pseudomonadota > Alphaproteobacteria > Rickettsiales > RI-342 > CAYSXY01. The sequence continues at coordinate 55,876 of CAYSXY010000004.1, read as the reverse complement.
CTCATGGTTTGCATACACAAAACCAAAGACTCATTGCCAATGATACAGAAAAATCATGACGCCATCATGACAGGGCGCTGAAAAGCGTTATTTATCAAGGGCTGGTTGGAGCGACCTACTGCTCTGAAGACTCCGCTGGAGGGGCGTCCTCGCCATCTTCTTCCTCTGCCTTGCGGGCTTCGGCCACCTCATCCAGAATGTTGCGCTTGTTTTTCTTGGCGCGTTTGAGATCAACCATGGAGGCAAAGTAGCCCTGCGCTTCTTTATCTTCCTCGCTTTGCTCAACTGTCGCTTCGCTTTTTTTCGGGTTATCCTCTTTGCGATAGGTGTTCTCTTTAATCTCAATAGTGAAGCCGCCGCCATCAACCAATTGAATTTCAAGAATAAACTTCTTTACCGGTCGCTTGTCTTCCGGCCCATCCTTGCTGTAGATGATGATATACATCTTGGCATTGGTGGGGATGGACACTTGCGGGAATTCTTCATGCAGACGCTGCAAGTCGGCCTGGGCGTCCTCAATGGTAGGATAAACATGCCCCTTTTTGATTTTACGCAGCACCGGGTGACCCCAATTGGGGTGTTTATGCTTGGGATAGCGTTTTTGTGGATGGGTGCGTAGTGGAACTTCCAGCTTTTCGGCATAAAGCGTGTATTTGCCGTCTTCGGTCAGCGCATATTGCATGAGGGCGAAATTACCGAGATAACCCAGCTTTTCTTCGCCTTCGGTGACCATAAATCCTTTGATCCATATTTTAACGGAGAGGTTCTCCGTCTCATTATCCTGCTCTTTAGAGACAATGAAATAATCTTTGATGGTCTCCAGCCGTTCAACGGCCTCAGCCTCGGTTGGAAATTTGAACAGTTGATAACAGACCGCTTCAATGGTCGGGTTGGATATAATCGCAACTTGTTTTTGTTGTGCCATAACACTCATGCCTCGGTTCACAATGTGGTTAAACCGCTACTGCCGTTCATTCATACGATTGGTGGCAGATTCCCTAAGTGGTGGAATATAGCACGAAAATGTAAAGGAAAGATGACACAGGCCGCGTTAGCGTCCCACTCGCCAGTTATGCCGCCTTGCGCGATGCATCAAGAAAGCTGGGGCCAATCTTGCAGGGCGTAACGGAAATTTTATCCCACACTTTGCCGGTGACATACGGCTCTTTGTCCAGCCAGCTGCGAAAGGCATCTTCCGACTCAAACTCCACAATCATCACCGAGCCGTTCATCTGCCCGTCATCATCGAGCAGCGCTGCCGCCATATGCGCATTGCCATTGGCGATCATCTCATCCGTATGCTGCAAATGTTCATCCCGGGCGGCCAGGCGGCGCTTGAGCGCGTCAGCATCGGCACCGTCTTTGGCAATCACAAGAAACTGCATGAAAAATCCTTTGTCTAGAGGAGTGAGTGTTCTGAAAAAGCAGCTATATACTAATCTGGCAGATGTGTCATTGTCGGCGGGCAACCCAGATGGCAAATGTCCGGATGGCAATTGCAATGACACGCCGGGCCTGCTTGCCCGGCTACTGGTGGGTTTCGTCCTTGTGAGGGATGGATCCCAGATATGCTCGCCTGCTTGCCCGCATTCTGGGATGACAAGTAAGTGAATACATTATCCTGAGCGCAGCGGTATAATAAGGTTTTTATGTCATGTTAAGCGAGCATCGCGAGTCGAAACATCCACGGTGCCTCATAGCTAGATGCCAAAGAGTGTGACGAAATAGATCCTTCGACTCCGAGCCATAGGCTCTACGCTCGGGATGACATGTGATTAAGATAAGTCAACGAGGCCGGCAGCCCTGAGCTGCGCCTTAACGCCGAGTCAGAAGGCGAGGCGGGAGGCAAATAAACATAGCGCAGCATCACTCATGAAATTCCTGCTTATCCGGAATACGGGTGAAGGCAATTTTGGTGCCGGAGAAGCTATTCAGCTGTTTCGGCAGGCTGCCGATGGTCACGGTGTCGCGGCCAAATTTGCTGTTGAGGGCATCAATCGCGTGGGAAAGTGCTTCGGAGCGCTGAGCTGAACCATCTTCTTGTGTCGAGGGGTCATCGAACAAATCTGGCTGCACCTGCCGGTTGGCAATGAGTCCGTGTAAGGTGACACTGGCCTTTTTAATGCGAATGCTGGATTCCAGCGGGTGCGTCAGTTCCTCCCACATACTTTCCACCACATGCAGCAGGCTATGCGTGTCGCAAGCGCGATGAAAAGAGCGTATGGCATGAAGCCGTGGCCCGTGCTCAACGCGTAGCGACAGCTCCATTTTGGTGGCATGATATTCCATGCGCCGCAGACGGCTGGCTGTTTTACTTAGCAAGCGACGGGTGACCAATCGCGCCTGTGGTTGCGGCCGCCATTCCGGTGACAGCACGTGGCTGTGGCCAATCGTGCGGCGGCGAGTGGGAATGTCATCCACTTCCAGCCCGTGCAACATCCGCCAAAAGCGCTCACCACCCACACCGCCCCAAATGGCGCGCATCTGTTTGGGGGGCAAGGCCCATAGCTGCGCCATGGTGGTGATGCCACAACGTTCCAGCCGTCGTTTCATGCCCCGGCCAATGCCCGGTAAGTCGGTGAGGGCAAGGGGCAGCAATCGCTCCGGCAACTCATCCATGCCGAGCAGGGTCAGGCCATCCGGCTTTTGCAGATTGCTGGCGACTTTGGCCAGAAAGCGATTGGGCGCGATGCCAATGGAGCAGCGCACATAGGGGCCAATATCACGCGTGATGCCGGCTTTCATAGCCTTGGCCAGCGCAATGGCTCGCTCGGGCACTTGGCGGTGGGCATCCAATTTGCACGCTACCTCGTCAATCGATAGAATCTGGCTAATCGGATAGTGATGCTCGATCGAGGCTAAGATCTTATGATGAAAGTCAACATACGCATCATGTCGCGCCTGCACGCAGATAAGCCCCGGGCATCGTCGCTTGGCCTCATAAATCATCGTGCCGGTTTTCACGCCGTAAGCTTTGGCCTCATAACTCGCGGCAATAGCGCAGGTGCTATCGGTCATCACCGGCACCACGGCCACGGGCTTGCCACGCAACTCAGGCACCAGCTGTTGCTCAACACTGGCAAAATAGCTGTTCAGGTCAAGATACAGCCATTGTGCCGGAGAGTCGGAGGCATGGGGTGTTGAAGAACGGGTGCGCGTCAATCCTTACATCAGGCAGCTTCGGTTTCCAGTGCATCTTCTGGCGCGTCTGCACCGTCATTCGCAATATTGTGATCCTTCAAGGCTTCACCCAGCAGCCCGGCTTCCTTGCGGATAGCATTGGAAATCTGATCAGCCATCTCCGGATTGTCGCGCAGGAATTGCTTGGCATTTTCACGGCCCTGACCAATGCGAGTGGAGTCGTACGAGAACCATGAACCGGATTTTTCAACAATCCCGGCCTTGACGCCCAGGTCAATCAGCTCACCCATATAGGAAATGCCTTCGCCATACATAATGTCAAACTCGACGGTGCGAAATGGCGGAGCGACCTTATTTTTCACGATTTTACAGCGCGTCTGGTTGCCGACTACCTCATCCTTATCTTTAATGGAACCGATACGGCGAATATCAATCCGCACGGATGAGTAGAATTTCAACGCGTTACCACCGGTGGTGGTCTCCGGGCTACCGAACATCACACCGATTTTCATGCGAATCTGGTTGATGAAAATCACCATACATTTGGAACGGTTGATCGAAGCGGTGAGCTTGCGCAATGCCTGGCTCATCAGGCGGGCCTGCAGGCCCACATGTGCATCGCCCATATCACCTTCCAACTCGGCTTTGGGCACCAGCGCGGCTACGGAGTCAATCACCACCACGTCGATGGCGCCGGAGCGCACCAGTGTGTCGGCAATTTCCAACGCCTGCTCACCCGTATCAGGCTGGGAAATAATGAGATCATCAATGTTCACCCCCAGCTTGGCGGCATAGGCCGGGTCCAGCGCATGCTCGGCATCAACAAAGGCACAGGTGCCACCCTTTTTCTGCGCCTCTGCAACCGCATGCAGGGTAAGGGTGGTTTTACCGGAGCTTTCCGGCCCAAAAATCTCGATAATACGACCACGTGGCAAGCCGCCCACGCCCAGCGCAATATCCAGCCCAATGGAGCCGGTGGGAACCACGTCAACATCAATTGCCTGCTGCTGCCCAAGCTTCATCACCGAGCCTTTGCCGAAGGTGCGTTCAATCTGGCTGAGTGCGGTTTCCAGCGCTTTTTGCTTATCCATGGTGTTCCTGATCCCCTAGTAAGAACGTTAAATATATATAAACAACCTACACGCTTCCACCCGCTTCGCAAGTGGAGATATGCGATGGATTGTCATGCACCGCGAGCATCACGAGTCGGGAATTGGCGCATGTACTTATATAAATAGATTGGTGGATATGAATCCGTAAGGCAAGCGCGTCGCCGCTTATTGCGGCGTAGAAGATATGTATCCATTCATTCAGATGGCATAATGAATGAATTTCTACGAGGTCAGCAGCCCTGAGCTAGCCTCATGGGGATGCAAAGCATCATCGGAGGCGAACATAAACAACTCCGAGCAGCCTTGAGCTTCACCCCATGTGCGAGTCAGTAGGCGAGCACGTGGGTATACATATAACCCTATTTACTCACTACCTCTTTCACCTTCTGCGCCAGTTGCTTGAGCGTAAATGGCTTCGGCAAAAAGTCATAGGGGCGGGTGCTGTTTTCCATTTTCACCAGCGCATCTTCGGCATAGCCGGAGATAAAAATCACCTTGATATCCGGGCGGCTCTCCCAGATTTGTTGCACCATGCTTGGCCCGTCCATACCGGGCATAATCACATCGCTGATAATCACCTCAATCTCACTGCCCTGTGTCTCCATAAGCTCCAGGGCAGCTTCGGCGCAGTCAGCTTCAATAACGGTGTAGCCTTTATTACGTAGCGCCCGGGCACTGAAAGAACGCACCGGCGTTTCATCTTCCACCAGTAAGATAGTGCCGCGTCCGGTCAAGTCTTTGGAGGCAGGCGGTTCGCCCTGAATTTGCGTGGCCTCTTTTTGCTGGCTTTCACTTGGCTGGTGCAAGGTGAAGAGCAACACAAAGCGTGTCCCCTCATTTTCTTTGCTGTCGACGAGAATATATCCGCCGGTTTGCTTGATAATCCCATAGACGGTCGCCAGGCCAAGGCCGGTGCCGGAGCCAACTTCCTTGGTCGAGAAAAATGGCTCAAAAATCTTGCTGACATTCTCACGGGCGATACCGCAGCCATTATCGATCACTTCGACCATCACATAATCCCCGGCCGCGACCGGGTCATCGTCACCGGGTGAAATAAGGGCAGCATCTAAAGGATGCTGATTATTGACAACAATATTTGCCGAGCGAATCGTCAATTCACCGCCATCAGCCATGGCATCACGCGCATTAACGGCCAGGTTGATAATCACCTGCTCAAGCTGACCCTGATCCACCTTGATCATGCCTAAATCACGCCCATGCACCATGTTGAGTTCGATATTCTCTCCAATCAGGCGACGGATGAGATTCGACAATTCAGCCAGCACATCGGTGATATCGAGTAGCGTTGGTTGCAGGGTCTGACGGCGCGAGAAGGCCAGCAACTGCCGCACAAGGTTGGCGGCGCGGTTGGCATTCTGCTTGATTTGCATAATATCGGCGAAGGATTGATCGCCAGCCGGATGACGCATCAGCAGCAAATCGCAAAACCCGATCATTGCGGTCAGCAAATTATTGAAATCATGCGCGATGCCTCCGGCAAGCTGGCCCACAGCCTGCATTTTCTGTGAATGTGCATATTTCATTTCCAACGACTTTTGTTCGGTCGTTTCGATGAGATAAGCGGCGACATGACCCTCTGCCTGGTTATGACAGGTCACGTAAATCGAGGCGGCCATATGATCGGAGGTCGCAATTTCAACCGAAAGCGGCTCGTCTTCGGAAAAACCCTGCGTCATACATGACTGAATCCGGCGTTTGAGATCGTCATGAAAGTCGTTTTTAATCAACCGCATCAGATTGCGCGGGTTAGCGGTGACGGATTCTACCATCTGGTTGAAAAAGCGATTATTCTGAATAATGTTTCCGTCCTTGTCGATGACCACAATACCGATGGGAGCTTCCTGCATCACACGGCTGAGGCCGGTTGTCGACGCATCATCGATGGATTCCTGGTTGGGGGGCGTGCCAGCATAAGCACCGCCGGTACTGGCACTAAAGCTGGAGAGGTGGGCAAAGGATTGATCGAATGGTTGAACGATTAAAATCGTGCCGTTGAAATCCGCTTTCTCGTCAACAACAGCCCGCTTGGTCACTGTCGCACGCAGCGAGCGCCCGGATTTATGGGCAAAATACACATGACCATCAAACAGTTTATCTGTCAGGAATGTTGATTTCAGATCGCCCGGGGTTTCATCGGATATCAGCGCATCCAGTGTCAAATGCTGGCGTTGAATTTCATAGCGTTGATAGCCAAGCCATAGTTCGATATCCGGGTGGATATAGGAAGGATCTCCGTCCTTATCGAATAGGCAGCTACCAATAGGGACGGCATTAAGACCATCGCGGAAAAAACCGCTTTCGCCGCCGCGACCGTCGCGCCCCTGGCTGGGCGCATTGTCACTGACACGCCGCCGTAATGGGGAGCCGCTAATCACAAAAAACCCGGAGGGGCGGGGAATAGGCTGAATGGTCAGACGAATGGGCTGGCTGTTGCCATCCACATCTTTGACTTCACAAATCAACTGTTCCGGTTTGCCGTCTGCCAGTGCGCTGCGAATACGTGCGGCATCTTCGGCACTGATGCCGTCTGTCTCAAAAATTGCATCGATGGTGGTCAATCCACGGCGACGTGTGCCGCTGAACATGGCCGGGTAATTACTGCTGTAATACATGATCCCGCCCGTATTACGCACAATCACAATAAAACTGCTGTGCAAGTGGGCAATGGATGAAAAGAGTGCGTTTTGAAATTCCGTGGCTGTCACCAGGTCGCGACTTCGCTGCGTATTGAAATAGGTGACCCAGGCAGAAAAGCCGAGCATTACCAGCGTGACGATGGTGAAGACAGGCATGCCGCCAATCTCGTTGCTGATCGATGCGGTGCCGATAATAATCACAAATGCCAGCAAATATGCACCAAGTACGACTGATAGCAGCGGTTTATGCTGTCGCACCTTGAAATCATTGGTGTCGACTTCACTAATGTCCAGATAACGGCGCATAATCATAGGAGAATGCTCCTTCTCAAGCGAAGAGTGATACTGGTGAAGTCAGTCGAGAAAAACGCCATGCAGGATGAGCCCCGTTTGTCATAGAGTAACACACTGTGTGAGGTGATGGCAGATCACCCCATCTATGCTCTTACGGGGGATATGTAAAAAAAGATTTACCAAAACGGGCGGGCATCAAGGTGGCGCCATCTTTACCCATCAAGTTCTGGCAAATCCGTCACCGGCGGCGGTGTGCCTGCCGGGCCCGGCAATTTGCCCTTCAGGCGATAGACATAGCTGATAATTTCCGCCACTGCCTGATAATAGGCGGTGGGGATTTCATCCTCTAACTCGACGGCATTGAAAATGCCGCGGGCCAGGGGTGGGTTCTCGACGATCGGTATGTCATGCTCGGTGGCAATCTCGCGGATGACCATAGCGATATGATCTTGCCCTTTGGCAACCACTTTTGGCGCACCCATCGCACCGGTTTGATAGGCAAGGGCAACCGCATAATGCGTCGGGTTGGTAATGACGACATCCGCTTCGGGCACATTAGCCATCATCCGGTTCTGTGCCCGTTCCATCCGAATTTGACGAATCTTCGCCTTGACTTGAGGGTCACCCTCCATCTGTTTGAATTCGTCCTTTATTTCCTGATGTGACATGCGCAGGCTTTTGAGATATTCATAGCGCTGATAGAGGTAGTCCAGCCCGGCGATAAAGGCCATGACAATGCACACGCCAATCATCATGCGCAGCGCCACATGGTCGAGATAGACCATCAAATCGGCAATATCATAATTGGGAAGTTGCTTGAGAAATCCCAGATAAGGCGCAGCCGCGATATAGGCAACGGTGCCGATGATCGTGATTTTGAAGACACCTTTGACAAATTCCATCACGGATTTGAGTGAAAACATGCGCTTCAGGCCCTTAAGAGGAGAGATTTTCTCCGCTTTCGGCTTCATCGGCTCACCGGAAATCACCAGCCCGTGCTGGATAAAACTGCCGACCAGCGCCGCAATAAAGCCTGCGCTGACAATCAACAAAAAAATCAGCAGCATATCTAAGAATATATCAGCCATTAGTTGATGCAGATTGCCGACATCAAGAGTGAAATCATGCGGGGTGGTAATAAAGCGGCCAAACCATTCATGGGTCAGGCCCATGGCATAAGGGAGAATCCATGCCAGCGTGGCGGTGAGCACCAGCAGCATCAAAAAGCTGGTCACTTCACGCGAGTTGACCACCTGACCCCGTTTCAGCGCATCCTGCAGCCGTTTATGCGTCGGTTCTTCGGTTTTTTGTGATTCGTCCTGGCCACCATCAGCCATCGGGTGCGGCCTCTTTCTCTCTTAAGGGGTGAGGAAATTCCCCATCACCTCTTCCACATATTGAGTATAGCGTAGCATCACAGCCGTTAATACGACCATAATAACAAAGAAACTAAGCATAATCTGTGCCGGGATGATGACAAAAAACACCTGCATTTGAGGCATCAGGCGCGAGAGCACACCAGAGCCGAGATAAATAAGTAGCGACATTGCTACAACCGGTGCACCTAATTGGAAGCCAATGACAAAAGAGCGCATCACAATATGAGCAATATACACGGCCATATCATGCGTAATTGGCGCATCGCCGGCAGGCAGCAGACCATAGCTATCAACAAATGCACTAAGCATCAGATAGTGCAGATCAAGGCTGAACATGATCGTAATCGCCATGATGGTGAGAAAAATACCGATCGTGGAGCTTTGCCCGCCCTGGGCCGGGTCAAATAGCATCGCGGCCGCCAGGCTGGATTGCGATGCCATGACCATGCCTGCCGTGTGCATGGTGGAGATCAGGATGCGCGTGATGGTTCCCATAAACACCCCAAACAGAATTTCCGTTCCTAGCAATAAAAACAAGGTGAGCGCATCGCCTGGGGGCGGCGGCAGCAGATCGTGAATCGTCTGCGCCAGCACATAGCTGATCATTATGGCCAGAATCAACCGAATACGCATGGGTACAAACGTGTCGCCAATGCCGGGAATCAACATGATCGCTGTCCCCACTCGGCAGAAGACGAGCAGGATGGCGAAAATTTCGCGAACCAGAAAAATTTCGATAGGGCTGTAAATCATCACGCGACGCTTATTATGCGCAGCTAAGCATGATCGATTTACTCAATATTGGCAATGCGCTTAGTCATACTTTCATGAAACACAGTCATTTCTTCAGCCAGATAAGGCATGAGAATAAGCATGGAGAAAAAGACGGCGATAATTTTCGGCACAAAGGCCAGCGTCATTTCCTGAATTTGCGTCAAGGCCTGAAAAAGTGAGATGGCAAGTCCCACCCCCATCGCCACCAACATCAATGGCAGACTCATCTTCAGAAGGACGTAAATGCCCTCGCGGCCAATCTCGATAATCTCTAACGTATTCATAAGGCTACTGTATAAAAAAAGCCGCGTAAGGCAATGATTAAATAGGCATTTTGATAATGTCCTGATAGGCTGAAATCACCCGGTCGCGTACAGCAACCACGGTGTTGAGGGTTAGCTCGGCATTGCTGACGGCGGTGACCATTTCATGCAGTTCGGCGCGCTTGGCCAGCGTGTTGATGCTGGTTTCTTCACCCTTATAATTCACATCAAGTGCCCGGTTAACGGCATGATCAAGCAATTCAGGAAAGCTTGGTTTACCGGTAGTAATCGGCGCCTCTGACGGCTGACTCATCTCCAGCCGGCTTTCAAATGACGGGCCTTGCGGCGTGCTGATGCGCGCCTGCTGGCCTGTCGTCACGCTATCTTCGTTTGGTGTGCCGCCTTTGCGGTTCATCTGCGCTGCCTGACCATAGGCGCGGATGGCAGTGCTGTAGACGTTATCGGCCATGATGATGCCTCCTTCCCACTAAACCCTATCTTACCGCAGCAGGCTTAACGTATTCTGAATCATCGACTTGGTGATCTCCACCGTTTTCACATTGGCTTCATAGGTGCGCTGCGCCTCACGCATATCGGCCATTTCCACCGTGGTATTGACATTGGGCAACTGCACATAGCCCTGCACATTAGCCGCAGGGTGAAACGGGTCATATTTCAAACGATAAGGTGCTTTATCCGTGCCGATTTTATAGACCTGAACCGTCGGCACACCTAGTTGCTCATCCATCACATTGCGGAACGAAATCACTTTGCGTCGATACGGCTGATCCTCAGGATATTGCGGCACATTATCGGCATTGGCGATGTTCTGTGCGATGATTTTCAGCCGCTCCGATTGCGCTCCCATCCCGGCGGAGGCAATGAACAGTGAGTTGACCAGATCAGAAGCCATAATGCTATCCCCTTATCAATTGCTCTTATTGCCGGTTGCCAATAGCGGTGCGGAACAGCCCGGCGGTTTTATTATAAAGTTGTGTGGTGGTTTGCAGTTCCAACGCATTTTCATTCATCATCATCATCTGCTGCTCGGCGGTGACGGCATTGTTCACCGGCTTTTTCTCATAATATTGCTGCATCACTTCTGGCGAAAAGGCGGCGATTTGCGTATGTGCCCCACCCAGATGTTCCGGCGAGGTTTGCACCATTTTCAGGCGTTTTTGTTTGCCCAGCATGTCGTCGAAGGTCAGCGGCGGCAAATCTTTTGGCCGATAACCCGGCGTGTCCGTGTTGGCGACATTTTGTGCCAGCACGTCCTGGCGCTTGCTGTGATAGGCCATCTTCGCCTTCATCATCGCCATGATTTGTAGATTGCCATAATCCATGACACATCCTTACGTCGTTTTTTCTCATCTGTATGCTGAAATAAGCGATGCAATGATTGTGCCAACTTTACTTGTGCGCGAGGCCAATAAATTTGTCATTACTGTGCATGAGAACAATACGTCATGCCCCGCGAGCATCGCGAGTCGAAACATCCATGGCGCCTTGTGGCAAAAGCCAGATAAGCAATAGATCCTTCGACTACACGGCTATCGCCGCTCCGCTCAGGATGACGCGTGAAAAAGATTGTTGTCATTCGCCGGTTTAGCCGACGAATCCAGACTGTAATCACAATGACAGGCCGGGAGCATGACACCATGCCATTCCCCCCCCGCTTGCGGGGGGAGGTTGGGAAGGGGGGAAGAATAATCAGGTCATCTTTTTCTCTATAATTCCCCCGCCCTGACCCTCCCCCGCCTGCGGGGGAGGGAATGATAGAGCTGACGTCAATATCGTCATCCTGGGCGAGAAGCGTGGCTGCGTAGCCGAAGAATCCATGAAAAATCACGATTTTCTGCCCCTTATCCGCGCTTTTGTCATGATTCTGTCATAAAAATAGGTTAACGTATATTCGTACCATTAGAAATAAGGGAAGTTCCATGGCTGAACCAATAACAAATCAAGCTTATATTTTGCCAGAGCAGGAAATCATCGCCCGCAAGAATGATGCTGGTGAAATCGAAGTGCTTATGACAAGCCGTGATGGTGAGCATAGTTACGTATATTCTACTGATAATACAGCATTTCATAGTTTGACGGTTGTAGAGCCTAGCTGGGTGAAGTTTGAAGACATTGAGGATGCTCCTATTGCAATCACTGACGTTCAAGATGCCATTAACGGTGACAATAAGAAAACTGTTACAATATCAGAAGCGCCAGAGTTGAATGTTGAAGATATATCTCGGGATTTTTTAGATGCTTATGGATTGCAGGAAGGTCAGGCATTTATGGGGCCAGAAAGCCTTTTATACCGGATAAAGGCAGGGCAACTACAGCGTGTCCGTACCTCAGATGAGGAGGAAGTCCCTATTGAGGTTGACTCTAATGGTGTTCCGAGGCTAGAGCTGGATAGCGTTAAGTGGGAAACGGTCGCAAGCAGAGATGAGGCCATAGACGCAATTTATGCATGGGATAATTATCGAGTTTCCATCGAAGACGAAGGCAGGGTACAAGAACCTCAAGAACACGAAGCCCGCAAATGGGTGTTCCGTGGTGTCGGCGCTGTGGGCGCACTCAACACTCTTGGAAACCTCTGGGCGGCGTTTAGCCCGGGTGGTGAAGGTGAAGAATCAAAAGGATTGTTTGGCCGCGCGGTCAATGTTGCCTTGGCAGCACTCAGTGCCACGGTGACATACATGTCATTCAGCGAAGGCGGTAGAGAACGGGTGGAAGATATGCTGATGACCGACCAGATGCGTGAAAAAATTGCTGATCCAGATCAAAAGCTCGGCATCATTGAACTAGCGCAAAACACGTTACACAATATGTTGTTCAAAGATGCGGCAGATCAATCGCCGAGCTAACAGGTTTTTCATCCAACGATCTTAATGATTCATCATTATTTTCTGGTATAACGGTACGGTAATGCCATGCCTGTGAGGGTATGTTCGTATAGTATTGAGTTGCCTGTGACCGAAAATATCCCTGACGATCAGACATTGCTGGAAGCCATGACCTTCGTCTTTTTTCAGGAAGGCGAGGATGAGAATGGCGGCCCGTGCTATGCCTACATTGCCGTCAATGGCGGCGATCTGGAACGCTATAAAACCCTGATGGAGAAGCCGAGTGGCGCCTCACTGGAGGAGATGGGGCGCATCGCCAAGGTACTCAAAACCGGGCGCGGCACACCATCGGACGAGGTGAAGCAGCAGATGAAAGATGAATACGGCTTCGACCATGAGAATATGCTCACCGGAGAGTCGTAAATCCTTACCCATTTTACCTCCACCCATTTTACCATAGACAAAACGAGTGCGCGGGATAGAGTATGCTTTGTATCCAACAGGCAATCTGTCCAAAGGTTAGGCAATGTGGAGGAACGAAGTGACGACTAGCGACCAAGGGGGAGCGCAGCATGCGTGGCGCCTGAACGCACATAGCATTTCAATCCATTGAAATGCGAAAGATAAGATATGCTCTACCTGTCTCGCAAAATCGGCGAATCCATTATTATTAACGACACGATTGAAGTCACGCTGGTGGAAGTCAAAGGCAAAACGGCCAAGCTTGGCTTCACCTTTCCACAAGATGCCAGCATTCTGCGCAAAGAACTCTACGACACCATTAAAGATGAGAATATATCAGCGGCAGTCGGCGGCAGTGGCGAGGATGATCTCGCGGCTTTCTTAAGCCTTGATGAAAGCGCAGATGAAGCCGACGCAAGCGACCCGTTCGGCTTGGGCGATACCGACCATGATCATGGGTGAGGATAGTCTCAGCGGAGACAATCCGCTGAATATGCTGGATAGCAGCACCTCCTCCGGAGAGGTGAAGGCACGCCCTGTGGCCGTGGCCCTCTCGCGCGATGAGATGGCCAAGGAGGTGCCTCGTGTGGTGGCGGCAGGCAAAGGCGCCATTGCCGAGCAGATTGTGGAACTGGCCTTTATGCATGGCATTAAGGTGCGTGAGGATGCCGATCTGGCCGAACTGCTCTCTGCGCTGGAAATTGATATACCGATCCCGGTTGAAGCTTATGTAGCCGTTGCCGAAATCCTCTCTTACGTGTACCGTGCCAATGCATCGGCGTGCCAACGCAACGCCACCATGATGCAAAACCGGCATGCCGCCTCGGCAGACCGGGGAGATTGGGAGAGCGCAGGAGAGACAGGCGATGAATGACACGCCGCACCCGCCACAACTAACGGCCAAAGACATTGATGCCCGTTTTGTGGCGCTGGAACAGTTGCTGAAAGCACGCCAGTCGAATCTGCAGACCGGGGAAGAGATTGATCTGGACGGGTTGGACGAGCAGGTGGCGCAACTCTGTCATGCCATTGCGTCCATGCCCGTCAGCGACGCCCAAACCTACATTGAGCGGCTGGAAGCATTGCTATCGGCGTTAAGCGGCTTGCAGGAGCTGCTGGTCTCGAAGCATGGCAGTCTGCATACGCAAATAGAGGGTCTTAATCGCCAGAAACAGGCTGCACGTGCCTATATGGCCGCAGGCCATTTGTCAAAAGACAAAAAGCCCACTGATGAGGCCTGACACCGATGGAGTTGCTCAACTACTACCGTTTTGCCGGTGCGCTCCTGTTTGTTCTGGCATTGATCTGGGTGGTATCAATCATTGCCCGGCGCTTTATGCCGGGAGGCCTGGCTGCTGTGCGCAAAGACAAAGAACTCAGCATTGAAGAAGTCCTGCCGGTCGATGCCAAACATCGCTTATGCCTCATTCAGCGTGGCGAGGTGCGCCATCTGATTCTGATTGGGCCGCAGCAATCTCTCCTGGTGGAATCGAATATTCCACCGTCAGCCAAAGGCACGTCTGTTAAGCTGGCACCGCCCATGAAGGTGGAGACATGATCTCGCGCCTGTTGCAAGGTGGTGTGTGGCTTCTGTGCTTAATGCTGCTGCCTATGGAAGCAGGGGCACAAACGCTGTCTTTGGATTTGGGTGATGGCGGTTCCTCGACAGCGCGTATTTTTCAGATTATTGCCTTGATCACCGTCATCAGCCTGGCACCATCCATTTTGATTATGGTGACGTCCTTTGTGCGCATTATTGTGGTGCTGGCAATTTTGCGTACCGCGCTCGGCCTGCAGCAGACCCCACCCAATATGGTGCTGATCAGCCTTGCCTTGTTTCTGACCCTGTTCATTATGATGCCGACCTTCGAGAAGGCCTATTACGAAGGAATAGTTCCTCTGATCGAAGAGGAGATTACCGAACAGCAGGCGATGGAGCGGGTGAGCAAACCCTTCCACACCTTTATGCTGGCCCATGTGCGCGAACGTGACTTGCAGCTTTTCATGGATATGGCAGCGGTGCCGCAGCTGGAAGCACCGGAAGATACGCCGTTTCGTATTCTCATTCCGGCCTTTATGATCAGCGAGTTGAAACGCGCCTTTGAGATCGGCTTCCTCGTCTATATCCCCTTTTTGGTCATTGATATGTTCATTGCCTCCATGCTGATGTCGATGGGGATGATGATGCTGCCACCCGTCCTCATTTCGCTACCCTTTAAGCTCATCTTTTTCGTGATGGTCGATGGCTGGTATATGCTGGCCGGATCGCTGGTGGAGAGTTTCAACGTTTCATTATAGCTCTGGTTTTGTCATTGCATGAGACGCGAAACTGATTTATCCGCCGCAAAACGATACAGTGGAGGATATCATGCAGGATAAGATCATTCTCGGACGTGAGGAATGGGCCGCATTGCCGGAACTTGGCATTGCAGCCATCAAAATGCGTGTGGATTCGGGAGCGAAAACCTCCTCACTTCATGCCTTTAATATCCGCTATGCTGAGCGCGACGGCCGGGATTACGCGATCTTTAACCTGCACCCAATTCAAAAGAACCGAAAAATATCAATTAGTTGCGAAGCGCCGCTGGTTGATCACCGCGAAGTGCGTAGTTCGAGCGGGCATAGTGAACAACGCCCGGTCATTATGACGCGCATGAAGCTGGGTGAGCATCAGTGGGATATTGAAGTGACGCTCACCAATCGCGATGCGATGGGATACCGCATGCTGCTTGGGCGGCAGGCCATGGAAGGCCGGGTGCTGATTGATCCTGAAGCCGCATTATGCCAGGGCAATGTCTCGGATCAGGAACTACGTCAGTATTACGATGTGAAAAAAACCACGGTTCATAAACTGAATATCATCGTGTTGGCCAGCAACCCGGATTTATACTCCAATCGCCGCTTGATTGAAGCGGGCGAGCAGCGCGGCCACAAAATGCGTTTTGTTAATCTGCGTCACTGCTACATGAATATCAGCGCCAGTAATCCTGAAGTGCATTATCGTGGCGGTGAAGTGCTGGAAAATATCGATGCCGTTATTCCGCGCATTCGCCCATCTCAAACCTTTTATGGCTGCGCCGTCACCCGCCAGTTTCATACCACCGGGGCATTTTGCCTGAACGATTCCATCGCCATCCAACGCTCGCGCGACAAGCTGCGTACCTTGCAGATGTTAGCAAAAAAAGGCGTGAACATGCCGGTCACCGGTTTTGCGCAATCGCCGCTCGATACCAAAGATCTGATCGAGATGGTGGGCGGGGCGCCGCTCGTGGTCAAGCTTTTGGAAGGAGCCCAGGGGCGCGGCGTGGTGTTGGCGGAGACGCAAAAAGCGGCAGAGAGTGTGATTAATGCCTTCAAAAGCCTGCAAGCGGATATTCTCGTTCAGGAGTTTATCAAAGAAGCGAAAGGTATGGATATTCGCTGCTTTGTCATTGGCAACAAGGTGGTTGGTGCGATCCAGCGACAGGCGATGGAAGGAGAATTTCGCGCCAATCTGCATTTAGGCGGGTCTGCTTCAAGCATTAAAATTACAGCGGAAGAACGCCGTATGGCGCTGCAAGCAACAAAATTGCTGGGGCTGCATGTGGCGGGTGTTGATATTATCCGTTCGTCTAACGGGCCCAAAATTCTGGAAATTAATTCATCTCCCGGATTGGAAGGGATTGAAGCCATTACCGGCATCGATATTGCCGGAGCGATGATTGAGGCTGTTGAAAAAGGCGTGAAATAACAAAAAAGCCGCCCGGAGATGAATCCGGGCGGCTTGGCAATCCGTCAATAATGATTGCGCTTATTTGTAAAAGTCGAGCTCTACTTCAACGCGGCGATCATTGGCCAGGCATTGAATCAGTTCACTGCGTGGCTTTTGCATGCTGCACTGGCTCACCGGCTTGCTTTCGCCCATGCCACGTACCTTGGCGACGCGCGTATTGACGTATCCTTTGGAGGCGAGATAGTCTTTCACCGCGTTGGCACGGCGCTCGGACAGACGGTGATTAGCCTGACGCGAGCCGATTGGGTCAGCGAAGCCAACAATATTTGCACGAATCACATCATCTGATTTTTTGAGCTTCCGGGCTAATTCATCAAGCCGTTGTTTTGCATCAGATGTCAGGCGGGCGCTGCCAAATTCAAACAGAACGGTACGGTCTTCACGTTGCAGGTAGCGTGCGGAAGGCATATTTGGTTTGACCGAAGAGCTAACTGGTGCCGGCGCAGGATTGCTGCAGGCATTATGGCCACGAATCCACTGTGTGCGTACGCAATTGCCTCGCGCATCCATCACAGGGCGGTTCATATGATCGACGACGGCATCGCGTTGCGAGACACCATCGGCATAACTGCCGGTCGGCATGGCCAGAGCCATAAGTGCCAGCGCGCAGACGCCGGATTTAATACGAAATGTTTTCATAATGCTACCCCTCAGCTTTTAGAATATAATTATGTAACGCGCACTATTACCCATATTCTGAGAGGTGACAATAAGAAATAGGCACATGCATATGGCAAATATCGCCAGCCAGGGCAGTTTATTCAATGGCGGTACTCAGCCCTTCCTCTTTTATCTGCTGGCGGAATGTATCCATGAAGCCGTCAAAACGAGCGATGACACTTTCAACCCGGCTCAAGGTTGTATGATTAATGTCATTAAATGCTGTGGTGAGAAAATCAAAGCTTTCTGCATACTCCGAGTCCTGCATCATGGGTAGAAAACGCATTCTCGTCGCCTGTAGCGCAGATGAGTCACCGTCAAATTGCTGGGCGAGTGCCAGCTTTAAGATATATTCCGCCTGCTGATCCGTCACGGCTTGCGAGGTGTCTGTTCCTTGCAGCAAACGGGTAAGATAATTGACTGTTTGCGGCCAGCCCTGTTTTTGCCACAAGGTCTCGAGCGTTAGCTGTCTGCCCTCAGGGGTGGCATCTCCTTCCAGCACTGCAAGCGCCTTGTCATATTCTCCCACCTGTTGCAGGCCCTGCGCCAGCAAATGGAGCCGCGTTTGCCGCAATGTGGGTGAAATATCGCGCGCATAGGTATTTTGAAGCACTTCGATTGCTAGATCAGGCCGCAGATTCATCAGATGAATGGTCGCCAATCTGGCACCGACACGCGATTGATCTTCACCGGCAAGGCGATAGCGCACCTGGTGCGTCAACAGGCCGGCGGCACGCTGCAGCAAATCCACCTCGACCAGCCGGTCGGCCAGCCCCTGAATCATAATATCTCCTTCGTCACCGAGCGGTGTCAATTCGCGAAATTCATAATAGAGCGTCAGTGCTTCTAAAGGAGAAAGGTTGTCGGCTCCGCCACGATTAAATAAATCAATAAAAACATCCGTCATCAGCCGGGCCACTTTTTGTCCGGCCTCTGATTCCGGGAACAGGGTCACCAACTCGCGCCAGGTACGTAGCCCGTCAACGGTGCGGCCTGCGTCAACATAAAGCTGGCCGAGCACCCGCAAAATATCCTGTTCCAGCCCATCCCCGCGCCAGGCATAGCGAATGCGCTCCAGACGGCTGATAGCCTCCTCTTCGTCGATCATTTCCTGCTGAAACTGCATCTCGGTCAGGTCAAGGGTCGCGCGCGCCCGAACATACGGATTATCAAACCGGGTCATCAGTGGCACCCACATTTCCACAGCCTGCCGGATGCGTCTGTTTTTCTCACCGATGAGCCCGAAATAATATTGCGCCAGCTCTTCATGTCCGTCGAGCAGACCATCCGTGCGCAGGCGATCAATCGTGCTGATGGCGCGCGTATGGTTGCGGTCTTCAATATATTTTTCAGCCAGCAGAAATGCCAGCTTGCGCCGCATGGCGGGTGAATAGCGCTGGATAAAGCCGGATTCAGCCTTATCCAGCTTCAAGCGAGGTTTCCATTCGCCTTTGGCAATACGCATCAGTTTTTGCCATAAGGCCGTCTCGGCAAAGTCCGATAACTCAGTGTGATTGAAGGCATCATGCGCTTCCTGATAGCGATCACGCATAAACAATGCCATACCGCGCAGCGCCGGAACACGGCGCTGCAGGGCGAAAACCGGATCGGTCTGCTCAATCCGTTCTAATTGTGACAGTGCTTCCATATATAAATCTTCGGCCATGTAAAGCTGGGCCAGTCGCAAACGAAACGCATTCGCCGCACGAATCTGCTCCGCGCTGGGTGGGTCTTCGCGCAGTTGCGCCGCCATATCCTGCAGCAGGGCGGAGCGTAACGTGAAAAAGTCACTATCCTCCGAGGTTTTCCATCGATCCGCCGGGAAGAATGTTCCTGTCTCCAGGTAATCATCAAAGATAACAGCTTCAGGCATGGGAAGATTGGGGCTGATCTGTAACCCGTAAGGGCTGATGATGCGTACTCCGGAGCGTAAGGGCTGGACGGTGATTTCATCAGAGGCCGGAATCACTACGACCCCCTGGTCTGTTTGGGGTAGGGTTGCTTCAATAAACTGGCGGCGAGGGCGCATGCCAAAGCCGGCTTTGCCAACCGGCACCATAACCAGCCGGTCACCAATATCAGGATCAGTGACAATGACGGGATCACCATAATGTGTCATCGGAATGAATAGGTGCGTTGCCGCTGAGGATTCGGATCGTAATTCCACACGAATCGGGCGTGTTTGTGGCTGTTCGCGCAGCAAAAATCGCCATTCATTTTCGCTGCGGCGCGCCTGCATGGCCATATTCTCAGGGTTGGAAAAACGTAGAATCGTATATTGCTCATGTGGGATGGATTGAAACTGTCCCACAAGATCATTTGCCCGGTTAAGATCAAGCAGGCTCAGGCGGCTTGGTCGATCAAACGCGATCCAGCCTGTACCATTGCGTGAAAAGGCAACCGCGTTGACGGGCACCGGCCAGTCAAAGACCAGTTCAACCCCATCTTCGCTCACGTTAAGGCTTGGCCTGAGTGCCACTTTATTATTACTGCTGACAATCGTCGGTGCCCGCTGGTCGGCAACGGCTACGTCAGCCACCGGCGCGGCGAGTTCCTGTTCAGCGGATTGAAAACGCCGATCCGGCACATTCGGTTTAGCGGCGGGGATGGGAAAACGCGCGTCACGCCCGGCGACAACAGGTTGAGATGATGGGGCGGAAGCGGGTGGCGCTCGACGCTCTGCTGGTGTCGCTGGTGCAGGAGGCACGGAAGGTGATTGGGGCGGGCGAGCTATTGGTGTAACTTCAGCTTTTCGTGATACTGCGGCATCGCTTCGAACCAGATCAACCACCACAAACGTCCCTTCCTTTCGATGCGACACATTCACCGATTCCGGAAAGGTGAGGGTGTAGATTAAGTGACCACCCAGGGTGCGGCTGGAAAGTGTGGTGATAAAACGGCGCAATTCGCTGTCCATGGTTGGTGGCAGGGAGGGGGCCGAGCGGTTGAATTCAATCAATAAGCGGTCGGAGCGCTGAAATGCGCGATAACTGACGCTAGAGGGCCATTCAAAAATCAGTTTGGCTGTATTACCCATCACAGTAGATCGTACCACGACATTTTCCGCCTGCTGAGCGGTCGAGGCATAGATGTCATTAATCACTGTGCGGGCACCGGCACCACCTGGTGGTGTCAGATCGGCACTTTCAACCTCATTGACTCTCGCCGTGGATGGCTGTTGTCGGTCGCGAATCGGCGTCAGGCTGGCGCTGGCAGGGCGCATAATATCAATCCCTGCCGTGCGGTTGCTGATAAAGCTACGCACGCGATAGTTGCCGGTCATGGTAAGGATGAGCTCGCGCCCGTCATCGGATAGCGACGCAGCGGTAATGAGGCTCTCTAACGGCTCTGTGATAACGGATGGATTGATCGCAACGGGCTCGCTGAACTGGACGGTCAGCCGGTTACCATTCGTGCTGGTTTGTAATTGTACGGGCTGGGGCCATTGAAACATAATGCGCCCGTAATTCCCGACCATGCTGGCGTTGATGCCTGGCGTCACCATGGCATAAGCAGTGCTGGCAAGCAGGCATATAGCTGCTACCAGCCATCCGATTGTCACGGCCCGTATGCCTGCGATCATTCTCCCCCGCTTCATATCGCATCTCGTGACGATACTATCTAAGGCTGTGCCGGTGTATGATAGCGAATAACGATATCAACCCGGCGAGATAATCTATATCGTTCTTGTGGATTCAAGTCTTGTGGAATTTCACGATAGGCGGCATCTGCCATGCCATAACAGCGAATAGGGCTTGTGTAGCCACCTGCCGTCAACAAGGCCGCAATCGTTGAAGCCCGGGAAAGGGAAAGTTCCCAGTTTGAAGGGTAGGCCGTCGTAGTGATCGGGTTCGGGTCAGTATGTCCATAGACATCAATCTGGTTAGGTATGTTACGAAGACTGTCAGCCAGGTCGAGCAGTACGGATCGGGTGTCTGCTCGAAGCGTCGCCGTGCCGCTGCCGAAATAAACATCACTGCTCAGTGACAGAATCAGCCGGTCGTCAGCCTGTCTCAACGTTGCTTCCAGCTTGGCATTGCGTCGAATCTTTTCGTTCACTACCGCATAAAGATAATCCAGGTTCAGGCCGGGCGTGAGTTGCCGCCCGGGCGTATTGAGCGTTTCAGTTGGCACTGGCTCTCCAATAATGCGCTGAGGGTTCAGGCGCTGCGATAGTGAAGTCACCACCTCTACCCATTCATCCTGCTTAATGGTTGACATGGAATAGAGTAACACAAAAAAGGTCAGCACCAGCGCCAGCAAATCAGCCAGTGTGATCATCCATTGGTTGCTGTGACCGCTGGCATCGGTATGCGGCAGCACAAAAGCGGACTCGGCTGACAGTGTTGCCACCGGCATGCGATAGTCATCTTGTTCATCCAGATAGTCATCTTCAAACAGTTCATCTGTCTGTTCCATCATATGATCAAAGAATGCATCATCGGCATGCTGTTCCAGCAATGCGGCAAGCGGATCGTCCTGGTTGGAGGGTTTACGGCGTGCCATCACCGGCTCCGCTCACACCGTGAGGCAGAAAGGGCTCCGCCGCGCCGCGTACAAAAAAAGAAAATGTGATCATCTTCGGTTCACTATCCGCAATACCAACGGCGATCTGCGATTTTGGCAGGCCACTATCCAAAAAAAACCGGGCGATCTCACCAGCGCGCCCAACACTCACATCCTGTGCGGTCGGGGCGGGATCAATGTTCGTTGTGCCGAGGACGATATCCATGTCAATCATCAGCTCATACTGCCAGCGCTTTAAGAGCTCACTGAGCTGCCGCAGATAGGGTTGTTTCTGTGGTTGAATAGCCGTGCTGTCGCGCGCGAAGAGTTGCTCCATGGGGACCATAATCATCAGTTCATCATGATGCTCGATCACCTCCAGTTTTTTCAACGGCATCAGCAGTGCCACCGTGTCGCGCAGTTCGGCGAATAATTCCTGCACCAGCACTTCGAGCCCTGGACTGGGCATGTATTCTAATGTCTGAATCTGGCGAGAGATGGCAAATGTATCTTGCAGACTCGCCACCGCTTTATCTTGTTTTGTGATGTCGAATTCCGACATGGCTACCAGCATGATGAAAAATGCCAGCAACACAAGGTAAAGAGACACGAGCAACGCGGCATAGTCCGGCCTTGATTTCACCGCTTGTTTGAGGAATCCGTGCATGCGCGCCAGTTAGGTTCGACTATTCTTCCTTAGCACTGGCGCATAAAGCCAAAGAATTCGTAAAGATTGTTCTTAAGCGCTCACTTATCCGTCAGCTTAGCGGCAAGCATCATGTATCAGGATTATTGAAAATGGCATCGATATCATCTTGCGTTGGCGTCTCATCTAGCTTGCCGGGGCCATTCATCAGATCTTCATCCGGGCGGTCGCTTTTACGGAATTTCTGCGCAGCATCGGCTGATAACGGTGCTTCGCCCAGGAGTTGACGAAGTCGATCTTCGATGTAGGAAATCGTATCAATAACCTTGCGCAGTCGCTGCCCGGTCAAATCCTGAAAGTTACAGGCCTCAATAATCTCCATTGACGCAGTGTTGATACGTTCGCGCGCATCTTCCGGATCGACGTCTGCCAGGCTACTTTGAATGCCCTCAGCCGCATCCAGAATGCGGTTGGTTGCTTCTTCCGTGGTTTTAACCACTGCCATCAATTCTTCGCTCGCATCGGACACCAGTAGACTTTCCTGAATGTCACTCAGCGGAGAACTGAGGTCTTTTTTGGTTTTTTCAATATAGGCCAGAATACCTTTTAGTTCAGTAAGCAAACCATCCTCATGCGAGACGGTCCGCTCCATATCCTGAACAATTGTACCCAGCGCGTCCGTCAGATCCTTGACATCGATGCTCTCGCCCTTGGCGTCACGCATTTGACGAAACAGCTGCTGCAAATCGCCATGAAGTTCTTCAAAACTTTTCATCGGTGATACTCCATTCCAACGCTCAATGATGTTTCAGGCAGTCATAACCACCTTAAAACGGGCCCAGAACGCTGGCGATTTTATCTTTAAGCACATTGGCATTGAACGGCTTGACGATGTAGTTGGACACGCCGGCTTTTTTCGCCTCAATCACATTTTCCGTTTTGCTTTCAGCGGTGATCATGATGAAAGGTAATTCCTTTGTTTTGTCTTCTGCGCGCACTTGCTTGAGCAGTTCAAAGCCAGACATCGGTTCCATATTCCAATCGGAAATGACCAGGCCATATTCTTTTTGCGATATCTTCTCCAGCGCCATGGTGCCGTCTGTGGCTTCATCCACATTGGCAAAGCCAATCTGATTCAGCAGGTTTTTAATGATTCGCAGCATGGTTTTATAATCATCCACGATAAGCACATTCATATTCTTATCGACCGCCATTATACTCTCCTTATGCTTTACGCTGTTCAGTGGGCGTTGATCCCAATTGTTTCACTTGCTGTCGGTTCAATTAATGTTCACACACCGGTTGAATCGATTTGTCGGCACAACACGCATTGCACCTGATGATGCGTCTGTCTGGCGCAGCATAAGCGCCAATGAATTTCCGGATAGAAATTCTCCAAACACAGTTAAGTTGTAAAGAGGCTCGGTCAAAAAAACGTTAATGCAGTGCAATAGCTGGCGACAATATTTAATTAAGGGTCGGCGGCGGCATATCCTCATCCAGACCGATATCCGGCAGCTTTCGTTGATTGGCCAATTCTGCCGTCACAGCCTGCGCGCGGGTGGGCGTGAGGTTGGCCAGAATCGGAGCGATCTTACGTTCACTCATTTTATCGATGACTTGCAGCAGGATATCCATATCCATTTCTTCGAAAATACGCGCCGCATCTTTCGGTTTCATATTTTCATACACCTTCACCAGACTGCGTATTTTCTGTTGTTCTTTGTCATTATAGAGTGACAGCAAATCATCCAGCGTTTTTTTCAATTCGCGCATTTCATCGATTTTCTCATCGATTTTCATCTCGGTAGCGCGCAGAATATTGTCCTTGAGTCGAAGTTCCTTTTCACGTTCTTCCAGCGCCTCGCGACGTTTGCTCAGGCTCTGCAGCAGGTCGATTTCAATCTGAGAAAAAGAACAATTACTCGTATTCATTGCATCCATGGCGGGGCTCTCATCAATCTCCGCCGGAGCGGGAGTCGAGGCCTCATCAGCGGAAGTCACTTCATCATCCGCGCTTGTCTCCTCTCCATCAGTTTCCTCAGCAATCGCCTGTGCAACCGCCAATTCCGGTGTCTGGCCGCTGGCAACTTCCAATGCCCCGGAGACGAGATTTTCAAGCCGAAAGACCAATGCAAACACTAAGGCCAGAATGGTGAGGGGAATAATGCGCATGAATCAGCAGATGTCCTTATCGAATAGATTTGAGTGCTTCCATCAGTGCTTTTTCAGCCTGGGTGGGCTCACTGTCAGCATTCGCAGAAGTCGATGGCGTGTCTCGTCCTTCAGCCTGCCGCTTCACCGATTTGGATGCGATTTTTTCTAACCCATTATTCCCGCTGGCGGGGGCTGCGGCCGATGATGAGCTGCTAGGCGCACTTTGTTTTCCGCTTGTGACACCTGCATTGGCTTCTGTTTGGCTGCCCAGTCTGCCCGCAGCCTTATTTGCTTTGTCCAGGATATATGCCAGATCATCAGCAATGAATTCTGCTTTTTCGATACGTACTTGTAAATGCTCGGCGGTTTTACGGGTAGAGGCTTTCAACTCCGTGATACTCTTTTGCGCACGCAAGGTGGCTTCATCAAACGCAGTGATCACTTCTGCCAGTTCACTTCTGCTGTCGCGAATGGCAGCAATGTAGCGGTTCAGCTTCACACAGTAGTAAATCGTGACAATCAGCAACGTCGTGATAATGCCATCAATGACTAGGGACACAATCTCACTCATAAGTCACTCCCCGTTTCCGGCTTTATGTGCTTTTTCACTTTAACGGCTACATGTTCATTAATACGCCCCAATGTACCGGCCAGCAAGTCAATCCCTTTGCAGCGTAGAATCACATCTTCTTCGGGCCGGGAATTCATCAGAATGGTGCTACCAACCTTGAAATTCATGACATCCTGCAGATTCATGGTTTTCTCATTCAAAATCGCTTCAATCTGAATGTCCGTGTTACGGACTTCCTGCCCGAGATATGATTCCCACACCGAGTCGCGACCGAATTTTTCGCCCATGAACATCTGCAGCAGTAAATCACGGATAGGCTCAAGTGTCGCATGAGGTAGCAAAATCTCCAGATTACCGCCGCGTTCTTCCATATCAATCCGCAAACGAACCAGAATGGCCGCATTACCAGGCCGGGCAATTGTTGCGAAACGCGGATTGGTCTC
Organism: uncultured Rickettsiales bacterium; assembly: GCA_964435165.1. GTDB lineage: Bacteria > Pseudomonadota > Alphaproteobacteria > Rickettsiales > RI-342 > CAYSXY01. The sequence continues at coordinate 30,196 of CAYSXY010000004.1, read as the reverse complement.
CAACCGATCCAGTTGGAAGGTGACCGGGCTGATCGGATCGAAGGATGCACTCATATCCGCTAAGGATACATCTACCATGCTGCGACATAATTCCTGCTCAATGGTGGTATAAGGGCGGCCTTCAATCCGTACCGGGCGATTGGTGCGCCGCCCGCCAAGCAAGACGTCGACGACCGAGTAGATCAGGGAGCTATCGACGGTAATCAGGCCATAATTTTCCCATTCCTGCGCTTTGAACACAAAAATCATGGCCGGCAGGGGAATGGAGTTGAGATAATCTCCAAAGCGCAACGAGGTCATTGAATCAATGCTGACATCGACATTGTCGGACATAAAATTACGCAGGCTGGTAGAGTTCATCCGCACCAGGCGGTCAAACACGATCTCCAGCATCGGCAGACGCTCATATGCCATGAGCGCCTTATCTAAAATGGCGTTGATTCCGGTGTTATTACCGTCGCCATCTTCATCGCTGTCAAAACCGAGCAGGCTGTCAATCTCATCCTGGTTGAGAACGCGTGAGCTACCTAACTCATCGGCAATTTCACCATCCTCATCCTCGCCATCTCCATCTTCGTCGAGCATGGCCTCCCATTCGGCGGCCACATCATCGGCGTCGCTGTCATCACCTTCTGCCTCCGCCGCCATGGCCGCAGCCATGTCATCCTCGGTCATCTCTGCCCCGGAATCATCCGTATTCTCGATATCGTCGTCTTCGGCCATCTGTGTCGGTTACTATATTTATTGTACAATAATTTCCTTGAACAAAATGTCATTCACTTCAACGGGGTAGACCGCTTTGTTCAGTCGAAGCATCAGTTCCTCGCGCAGACGATATAATCCCGCAGAACCCTGCAGGTCGCTTGGGCGCAATTGTCTTAAATAGGTTTGAAAAGCATCCTGAATACGAGGCTGAAATTCCTGTAATTTCTCCATGGCATCTTCGTTTTCTACTTCAATGGAAATAGACATTTTAAGAAATCCGCGGCGCGTATCGCCGCTATTCAGATTTACCAGAAATTCCGGTAATTCATAAAAATAGAGGCTCGGCATCGGCTCTCCCGACGCACTCGATTTTGCTCCGGTATTATCCGGACCACCTGGCTCACTGGCCATGTCGTCTTGCAATGCGCCCCCTTGTTCATCGGCCGCTGCCTGTTCAGCCTCGCCACCGCCCAAAATACCGCTCATAAAGACACCAACACCGCCACCAACCAGCACCAGCACAATAATCAGCAGCAAGATAATTTTTTTCTTACCGCTTTTTTTGCCCTCTTCCTCCAGCTCAAGTGAGCCTTCTTCCTGCGAGCCATCTGCTGATTCGTTATCGTCTGCCATGATTCCACCGCTGATTTTACATGATACACATCATATGATGCATTAATTATGCCATAAGCTGGTTACCAAACCTTTAGGAAAGGTTACAGTTCGTCTAAATTTATTGGTTTATGGGCGATAATCCAGCCTGTATTTTTCTCATCATCATAGCGCTCAGGCAGCGAAGTGATAGTGCATTCTCCATCTCGTGACGACACTAACTAAAATGGGCCCGTAAGCCTTAGTGTGCGCTCACGATAACCCTTCTCTCCTGACCGAAATCTAAAAGTTGGCACGATGCATGCATTGATCTGGTGAAACATCATGAATGTGCACAGGTAAGAGTGACCGATTTATGGATAATTCAATATATATCGCGCTGTCGAAGCAATTGGTGCAATTTCGCAACCTGAATACGGTGGCCAATAATATCGCCAATGCCAACACAACGTCCTACAAGCGCAATGATTTTATGCTGACGGATTGGACCGTGCCGAACGGGAATGGCCAAAAAATCTCGTTTGCTCAGGATTTGCGTATGTATCGCGACATACAGGATGGGGCACTGGAGCAAACGAATCGCATGTTGGATATCGCCATTCAAGGTGACGCATTTCTTCAGGTAGAAACCGCTAATGGGCCGGCCTATACGCGCGCTGGGAGTTTGCAGATCGATCCGACCGGGCGGTTAGTGACGGATTCCGGAGCTCCGCTATTACAATTGGGCGGTCAGAATATCCTGATTCCTGAAGATGCACGGGAGATTACCTTTGCCGAGGATGGCCTCATTATCGTCGATGGTGATGAGCTGGCGCGGATGAATGTCGTCACTTTTGCGAATCAACAAAATTTGCAGCGTTTGAGTGCGACCATCTACGCCACGGACGATCCACCACTCAATGCCAATGTCACGGAATTCAAAATCGCACAGGGGTTTTTGGAGCGTTCCAACGTGCAGTCCATCGTGGAACTGACCAAAATGATTGAAACAAGCCGCCGCGTCAGCAGCACCTCGCAATTTATGGACACGGCTTATGATTTACAGCGTCGGGCGATGGATGCCTGGGCTCAGCAAAGCAATAGATAAGATCAAGAAAGGGATAGCATCATGCGTTCACTATTTATCGCCACCACCGGAATGCTGGCACAGCAAACCAATATCGAGGTCACCTCGAACAACATCGCGAATATGACGACATCCGCCTATAAGCGGCAAAAAGCGCAGTTTCAGGATTTGATTTATCAAAATCAGCGACGTGTCGGCACACAAACCTCGGATGTGGGAACGGTCGTGCCAACAGGTATTCAAATGGGCCTTGGCGTCAAACCCGGGTCGGTCTACCGCACCTTTGAACAGGGCACACTGGATCGCACGGAAAATCCGCTGGATATTGCCGTTAATGGCGATGGCTGGCTGCAAATCGAACTGCCGGATGGCCAGATTGCCTATACGCGAGACGGTAGCTTCAAGCTCAGCCCTGAGGGTGAAATTGTTACCTCGGAAGGCTATCTGGTGCTGCCGGGCATTGTTGTGCCGGAAGATGCGAAAGACATCACCATCAGCCGTGACGGCGTGATTCAGGTGACATTCCAGGACCAGATTGAAAGTGAAGAATTGGGGCAATTTGAATTGGCCACCTTTATTAATGATGCCGGGATGGAGGCTATTGGCGGCAATATGTTCAAAGAGACAATTGCCTCCGGCCAGCCGATTCTCGGCGTGCCGACCGAGCAGAATTTTGGCGAAATCATGCAGGGATTCGTTGAGACATCGAATGTGAATCCCATCAATGAAATCACCAATTTGATTACGGCGCAGCGGGCCTATGAGATGAATTCCAAAGTCATCACCACGACTGACGAGATGTTGCAGTCGGCCAATAGCTCCAAACGCTAAGAGAGGAGGTGACGATGTATCGTAACACTCATCATAGCGCACACAGTGTCGCGAGGCTTGCATGTATGTTACTGCTGTGTAGTGTCATCATGCTAGGGGGCATGCAAGGGCAGGCACGCGCGGCTGAGGTGCACGCTGCGGCTCCGGTCACGGTGATGAAAAAACCCCACCTGGTAGCGTTCATGAGTGAGGCGTTGCAGCAGCGACTCAGTGAGGCGCAGCCACTGGAAATTACCTTGTTTGGTGAATATCCGGAGGTGATTTATCAGCATCAGGAAGTATTTGTCCCGGAAATCAGCATCCATCGCGTCGATGAAGAGTCGGGACGCTTTGAGGCGGATGCGGTGCTGCGCACGGTAGACAGCGCCGAGCAGCTAGGGCAACGTTTCACTATCTCCGGACGGTTCGTCTCGCTGGTAGAGGTGCCGGTGCTCTCGCAGCGCTTGTTGCCGGATGAGGTGATTACCGAATCACATATCAGTTGGCAACTGGTCAGCAGTGCCTTGCTGCGTGATGATACGATCTATCAACCGTCACGGCTGATGGGCCTGTCGCCCAAACGGCCAATGGCAGCGGGTCGGCCGATTCGGCTGGGTGATGTTGAAAAACCGGATGTAGTTCGAAAGCATGATCTGGTGACAATGATTTACCGCACTCCACATCTGGAAATTAAAACTGTGGGCGTGGCAATGTCGCACGGGGCGGAAGGCCAGCTGATTGGCGTGCGCAACAGTAGTTCGGGTAAAACGGTCAAAGGCACAGTGATGGCTCCTGGCGTGGTGGTGATGGTGCCGGTGCATCATCTGTCGCAACTGGCAGCTGTGCATCATTAAAAATAAGAAAAGGGGAATAACATGTTAAAACAAAGTACATATTCGCACTGGAGCCTGTCGCAATGGGTCACGGTGATGGGCATTAGCCTGATGCTGCTCACGGTGACCGGCTGTGCCGAAACGATGGATCGGCTCAGTAAAGTTGGGAAAGAGCCTCCGCTCTCAACCATTGAAAACCCCGTTGAAAAACAGGATTATAAGCCGGTGAGCTGGCCGATGCCGGAAAAAGCGACGCCGGTGCGCCGTAATCCCAATTCCTTGTGGCAGCCTGGCAGTCGCGCGTTTTTCCGCGATCAACGGGCGAACCGAGTGGGGGATATTGTCACGGTTAAAATCGAGATTAATGACCGGGCACAATTGGATAATCTGACCGAGCGTGAGCGCGAGTCGGAAGAAGGCCTGCAGGTGCCGGCGCTTTGGGGGCTGGAGCGCCGCGTTGTCGGTTTGCTTCCCGGGGATGCGGATGAAACTAATCTGTTCGATCTAAACCAGGAAAGTACCACGACTGGGCAGGGCATCATTCAGCGCCGGGAGCGGATTGAAACGGAAATCGCCGCATTGGTCGTGCAGCGCTTGCCGAATGGTAACCTGGTGATTCATGGTCAGCAGGAAGTGCGCGTCAATTATGAAAAGCGCCAGGTGGCTGTCACCGGGGTGATCCGGCCGGAAGATATCAAGGCGGACAATACAATTGAGCTGTCGCAATTGGCGGAAGCACGGGTCGTCTATGGAGGTCAGGGCCAGTTGAGCGACTTGCAGCAGCCGCGCTATGGCACACAAATCATCGATGTCCTCTCGCCCTTCTAGAATCGGTGAATCAGAGTGGCCCTCCAGCTCCGCCGCGTTCATTGCTATATTGCAATGAGCGTGGCAATGCTTTTTAGTGATATATCCGCTGTTTTTCGCGATTGCGCGATGTCACAACCGATTTCTTCTTATCTCGTTGAGTGTTTTTTCTATTCTCATTCGCAGGCGAGGAATCCAAATCATGCCGTGTGATACGAATGTCGGAAGGACGTGGGCGAGCGTCATGACGCTCTGAAGCCGTATCTTTGCCAGCTTTTTGACGCACCATACGTCGCAGCAGGGAATGAATCACATCTGAGACGCGGGATTGCTCGTGACGGCGCTGCGTTGCCGTGCTATGGTGCAACATCGCATGGTCTGCATTATGCGGATCAATCTGTCCACTGCGATGTGCACGCAATGCCCCGTCACGTGTGAATAATTCTTCCACCATCCGCTCAATCGGATCACTGACATAGACGGCCGAGGGACGACTCATCCTGCTTGACGCATCACAGAGTTCATTCAGCGGCACGGCGTCATCGCATGCGAGTATATGTAGCGAGCTTTGCGCATGAAACAGCGGCCTGATGCCGCGCAATCCATATCGGTTGCTCAGGGACAAATTATCCAACTGACATTGATAAAAGCGTACTTGCGCCAATTCTTTCAGATCAAGCTTTAGATCACTCAAACGGCAATGGTCAAAGTGAACGGGCAGGGCACCAAGATGCGAGTGGGAGATGCCATCAAACAACCGACAATCAGCGACAGTGCCCGAACCAATAATATGCAATTGCATGAAGCGGCTAGGCTGACTGCCTGCACGACTGTGCGACAATACCCATCGGATGATCGCGGCCGCCACTCCGCTTGTCCGTTGATCATCCCACCCAATGGAAAGCCCATGGAATTGAATGACCGAATGTGCATGAAAATGGCTATAAAGCTGCTTGATGATACGGATGGGTACGATCGCATGCCCATGCTCGGCTGCCCTGACGGTGAAGGAACGAATACGCGAGAGAGTGCGCCTGCTCGTAAGCGAAGTGAGGATACTCGCCAACGTACCATTGCGCTGTAGCTGCTGTAATTCATCGGGGGTGACCACGACATCCGCAGGAGCAATGGGCAGATGATGCGCCTGCATCAATGGTAGCCAGAGTGCTAACGGTACAGGGCCCTGGATCACAATCATGGAAATCGATAACGAACGTGACGATACCTGTCGCAGCAGATAAGGCAAGAGGCCCTTATCATGAAGCAACTGCAAATGACTGGCTCTCAGGAGGAGCGGTTTGGGTTTTGTCTGTTGCGCATCACCATGTTGCTTTGCGCTTGGCTGCTTCTGTCGCTCCGCTAAGGGTGGTTGCATTATGGGGCGGGACGGCGGTGAGGATGTGGCTTTCCGTGCAGCAGGCCCTGCCTTTCTGCGGCAGAATTGTAATAAATCCAACGCTTCTGCCAGATTAAACTGGCGACGGCGGATACGCGCTGTGTTCGTACGTCGGGCAACCCCTTTGCCTGATCTTTTCGATTGCGAATCGTCGTCGGTGGCCATGTGAATCCCTTTGATTTCATGTGCATCATAGCAAATGCATATGACAAAGATATGACTGTCTACGGCATGAGCAAAGAAAATAATTCCTGACGGGATAAGAGCGTCGCATTCCCGATCAAGCTATGCTAAAATCACATAGTGAAAGTAATGGGCATGCCGGATGACATATGTCTGTACTTGGGTGCTCTTAGATAATGCTGTCATATTCTCCGTTTTGTGACGACATTATCTAGGAAAAAGGTGCTAACAAAAAGGTGAAAAAGTGAAGCCCTGGATAGCGATTATCCTCCTGATTGTCATAGGTGCCATCGGCATGGTTGTCATGATGCAGTCAGCAAAGCAACCAGCTCCGGAGCCGGTAGCGGAGGAAGAGGCGGGGCCGGTGATTGTCACAATCACCGATATAGACCTCCAACTGCCGTCGTTTGATATTGTACGCACCGCGCTAAACCGTCATAGTCGGCCATTAATTGAATCTATTATGACTGCCGATTCCCGGCAACATTTTCGAACCGATGCATCATTTGGCCGTGCAGTCAGGGATGTGCTGTTTGTCTCAGGCGAAATTCACGATGACCAAACGGCGTATGTGACTGTAGATGAAAAATTGCGCAATGGCCGCAACCAAACGGCACTCTATGTATTTGAGCGTGCTGAATCGGGTGAATGGCTGCTCAACATCACGCAGAGCCAATCTCCTAAAGAATAACTCTCACACCATCTGGATAAGGTCTAGCAAATAGGCAATCATTCTGTCTTACGTGTCGGCAATCATCGCCGATATCAATTAACCCTGGCGCGCCTTAAAGCGAGGGTTTTTCTTATTGATCACATAAACGCGGCCTTTGCGGCGGATTACCCGGCAGTTTTTATCACGTTTCTTGGCCGACTTCAGGGAACTGAGCACTTTCATGGCTTATCTCGCGTCATTCGCGTTAATTAAAATAACAGAGCGATGGTTGATAATGGCTTTTGCTGTAGAAGTCAAGCCGGGCGTTTATAGCTTTTCCCACTAATTTCTGTACAGAAATTAGTGGGGCGTTAAGACGCCACTAAGGCTTACGCGCCAACTATGGCGCGGGCAGCAGTCGCGGCCTCATAGCCATTCAGATTGTATGAAAATTAATGTGAATGGCTATAGCCTCTGTTGAGGCAACATCCTTACATGATGCCTCAACAGAGGCTATGACATATGCGGCAGGATTCCGGTCAGCCGGTGCGGGGTTTTATCCCAGTAGAAAGGCCGCCGCCATAATTGCCACACAGCGCGAAAGCTGGCGGCCGAATGCAGCAGCCAGTAAAAGGGAAAAAGAAATAATGACCCGAGCATGCCATCCCACGGTTTGGTCCATAGCACGATCCATGCCTGGATGAAATGCACAGCAATCGCCCCGATGAGATTCGCCGCGGAAAGCGCATAAATCCACTGGGTGAGTTGGTCATTTGTTGGAGCGGTCAGGCCGGCCAGCCAAAGCACGGCCAGCAGCCACATGAGCGGCGTCAGCAAAAAAACCAGCGCTGGCGCACCGACAAAAAGCTGAAATCCGATAAAACCCCGCCAGCCAAGCGTTCGCCGCAACACACGTGGATGGCGCATATGGACAATATAAGTCTGGATATATCCTTTGATCCAGCGCGTGCGTTGTTTGAGCCAGACCGAAAGAGAGGAGGGCGCTTCTTCCAGCGTGATGGAATCCAGCAGTCCGGTCTTGCCGCCTGCCAATGCCAGGCGAATACCGAGATCGGCATCTTCCGTCACATTAAACGCATCCCAGGCTCCCACTGTTTGTAAGTGACGGATAGGGATATGATTACTGGTACCACCGAGCGGCACGGGCGCACCCATGCGGTGCAGGCCTTTGAGCATTACATCAAACCAGGCGGCATACTCAATGGCAAAAAGGCGGGTTAACCAGTTTTGCCGTCGATTATGGTAATTGAGTCGTGCCTGAAGGCAGACCGTTTTCCCATTCGATGCGTGAAAATAGCTCGCGGCATGTCGCAATTGGGAGGATGTCGGTCGATCTTCCGCATCAAAAATCGTCACCATCTCACCACGGGCAAAGCGCAGAGCATAATTACAGGCTTTGGGCTTGGTGCGCGGTTCGCTGGGTGGAACGCTGACAATGTCAAAGTAGCTTTCCGGTTTCAGCGATTCAAGGGCGTTGCGGGTCAACGGGTCATCCGCCTCAACAATCAGTTTAATGTCGAGTTTTTCTTTGGGATAATCAAGTGTGCGCAGTGCGCACAATAATCCCGGCAGGCTTTTTTGTTCCTGATAGAGCGGCACCAGAATAGTGTAAACCGGTAGTTTGTTGTCCGACGTGAGTGGATTTGGCAAGGCGACATAGTGATGGTTGCCCAGCCCCAACACAAACAAATACAGCTTAAAACATAGCGTGACGGCACATAACGTCAGCAATCCGATCAACGTCAATGACGGCACGATCGAGGGCCATAAGACAATACCGGTCAGATAAAGCGCGGCCACCCAGAACAACATGATACGCTGCTGGCGACTGAGTAGCTGGCGTGCTGATTTTGCCGGTTGCTGCAATGCGAGGCCAACACGGGCATCTAAGCTGTCCTGATCATAAAAACACATTTCCTGCGTGCGGCGAATATCAAGCGGGGATGTCATCACCAGACGATAGCGATCGGCACCATAATGACGGTCCAGCCAGCGTGTGACATGCTGATCCAATCGGGTAACCGCAATGTGCAGCACGCCCTTAACCCGGCGCCAGGGCATCAACCCAAATCGCCGGTAATAATGGCGTAATTCATGACGCAGCAGCGATGCATCGGGCGGTGTGGTGAGTAAATTAACGAAGGGCAGGCGCTGTTGTTCAGCCAATGTTTGATAGAGTGGCAAGTGGCGGATATAACCCATGCCGATCAACACATCACCCATCAGCGCGCCGGAGCGTCGCTGACGTCGCAGCGCATCATCCCGCTGCTTGGGAGTCAGCAAGCCGCGGGCAATAAGCATTTCGCCCAGCGGTAATGAAGGTGTCGATGCTGTCATGTGCATACCCCTTCGACCAATTAAACATCACTACCAGTTGAGCCACAGCGCCGCCATGCCGCCGCCATCACCCCCGGTATTGCGCGCATGCAAATGCGCAAAGCCGCCCAATTGCAGCGCGACATCTTCCGTCATATGATAGAGTCCGGAAATTTGCAGTTTGGTCAAGCGGTAATCTTCTTCCGGGGTCAGTCGCACCCCTTGGGGGCCAGCAATTGCATCGCCAAGATTGTGAATATGAAAGAGCTGGGTGAGTAACTCCCAATCATCCGTTATGCGCAGGCCAAGCGTCACTTCCCCGCGCAGCTGGTCAGACGGAGTGGAAAGCCGGTGACGGTAATGAAGTGCGGTATCGACATAATGCAGCCGACCGAGCAGGGAAAAGGTGCCGCCAAACAGGATGCCGACTTGAAGATCTGTTTGATCATGGCCGATATCAGGCGCCGGATCCGTCTCATAGCTGCTGGGCAGGGCCACTAATGGCTGAATCGACAAGGCCCAGTTCTCTTCCCTGGCCAATTGGTATCGCCCGAATAATTCCATCACACCCACACCGCTATTTTGTTGCGATTGGCCGTTTTGGCGGCGCTCTCTGGCATGGGCCAATTCCAGATTGGCACCAATCGTCCAGTCTTCCGTCAACCCATGCTCGAGATATGAAAACAAGCTATATTTGCGGAAGGTAGGTTGTGGCTGTACCGTACCATCCGGTGCGACATATTCCTCGGTTTGATAAAAGAAAGCGCTGGTAATCAGCTCGGTCTGACCTGTGGGTTGACCCCATGCGCCTGCTTTCACTCGATAAGGAGAGGCACTAATCCAGGCAATAAGGAGAATAACGATGAAGCGCTGCATCGACAGACGCCCCTGCCAGTGATGTTAATTTAACTGTTTACGCGCGTCGCTAATGACATCATCAATAATGTCGATCGAACCACTCTTCATTTGCTCTTTAAGCATGGTATGGGCAGCCGCAACGGCAACATCGACGGCGTAGGATTTCACATCCTGCAAGGCATTTTGCTCGGATTGTTCAATTTTCTCCATGGCCATTTGAATGCGCTTATTCAGCTCACACTCCAACTCTGCTTCGGCTTCCTCCATAAGTCGTGACGCATCCGCTTTGGCCTTAGCCACGATATCATCTGCTTCTTTCATCGCATCACGCTGCTTGCGTTGAAATGATACGAGCAACGCCTGTGCTTCTTCACGCAGTTTTGTTGCTTCTGCCAATTCCTTTTCGATACGAGCCGACCGCGTGTCTAAGGCTTGTGTAATGGCGCGGCTAAGCGGTTTCCATACGAGTAAAATAAACGCGACAATGCCAATCGCAACGACATCTTTTTCCGTCATGTCACTCTCCTGCCGCTTTCATTGCTTTATCAACGGTTGATTGTGTCGGTGTACCGCCGGTCATGCGCGTGACGATATCTACGGCCAGCCCTTGCGCGGCCTCTCGCATTTGCTCAATGACTTCAGCGCGCATGCTGGCAATGCGTGATTCAGCTTCCGCCAATTGCTGTGCTAACTTCTCATCCAGTTGCTCATGTCGCTCAACACGCATGCGGCTGATGCGCGAGGAAACTTTATCCATGCTGCTATTCGCACTTTGCCTGGCATGAGCCAGCGCCTCTTTATAAGCTTTTTCCGCGCCGTCCGCCTCTAACTTAAGCTCTTTCGCACGATCCAGTTCCGACGCCATACGCTGACTGCGCGTCTCCATTACCTCTGCTATTTGCGGCAGCAATGAATGACGCACCACATAATAGAGAAATGAAAAGGTAATCAGCAGCCAGAATAGCTGCGATGCATACCATGTTGGGTCTAACTGAGGCATTGATCTTGTGCGATATCCGTCAATCTGAGGGGATATGAGACCGGAAAGCAGGCCTCATATCCCTCATACTATCATCAATGATTATCCGAAGAGTATAATCAGGCCGATACCAAGCGCGGCAAGACCCATAAATTCCGACAGGGCGGCGCCAACAAACGCGTAGGTCTTCATTTTACCTTCGGCAGATGGGTTGCGGGCAACACCATTAAGCATAGCAGCAAAAATGTTCCCCACCCCCAGGGCGGCACCAAGCATACCAAATGCCATCAAACCAACAGCAACAAATTTCAGTGCTTCGAGTTCCATGTAAATCCTCTTAAATTAGCTGGGTGAAAAATCTAGCAAGAGCGCCGTATAAACATGACATGCTGCCACATCTGGCCGGGCGAAAAATCAGTGCAGGTGTAGTGCATCATTCAGGTAAATACAAGTCAAAATGGTGAAGATGTAAGCGTGCAAAAAGGCAATGAAAAATTCAAAACCAGTCAGGCCGATCAGGAAGACAAACGGTATCGTTCCCCAAATCACGCCCATCATCACAACAAAGCCCGCAATTACTTTCAACAGCGTATGCCCTACAATCATATTGGCGGCCAAACGTACAGAAAGGCTGATGGGGCGCGCCAGATAGGACATAACTTCAATCGGATAGATCAATGGGATTAATAAACCGGGAGTGCCGTCCGGGAGAAAAAACCCAAAAAATTTAGTACCATGCTTCACCAGAGCAATGACCGTAACCCCAACAAATATAAACGCTGCTAAGGCGAATGTCACGATGACATGGCTGGTGATGGTGAAACTGTAGGGCATCATCCCCCACAAATTACCAAACAGCACAAAGAGGAAGAGAGTGAAAATAAAGGGAAAATAGCGCCGTCCTTCGCGCCCGACATTGTCGCTCACCATATTGGCGATGAATTCATAGGTCATCTCTACCATGGACTGCCAGCGCCCGGGCACCATGGCATGTTTACGTATACCGCCACCGATGAAGAGAATGATCGCGGCAACCGTCAGGATCATAAAGAGCGATGAGTTGGTAAAACTGATATCGTATCCACCAACACTTGGAAGCTCAATGAGAGGGGTGATTTCAAATTGCTGGAGCGGACTCTTATTATCGGCACTCACGATGATTACCTCGAGGTGAAAAAGAGGGTGAAATAAGTTTGTTGGTTACCTTTTACCCACAGAAACAGATTTGTAAACCGTGTACATGCCGGTGACGCTGCCGAGAAAGAAAAAAATAATCAGCAGCAGTGGCGATGTATCGAGCCATTGATCGAGCCAATAGCCGATCAACACGCCGACCACGACCCCACCGATCATCTCGCTGATGACGCGAATCACCAGTCCCAGCCCTTCGCGTTTGCCGTTGGCCGGGCCGTGCAATGGCGTCTCATCCGGCTGATCAAGCCCGGCGCGCTGGCGTGCCTCATCTAATCGGGCGGCAAAGCTTTCATCATCCTGGATATGCTGCGGAGACATCGGCAGGAGCCTTCAAGGAGCAGGCACATATTTGGCAATGATTGAACGCATGCGATCAAGATTCACCGCCCCCTCTACTTTCTCTCCATTGACAAAAAGCGTAGGGGTTGAGCTAACGCCGAGCAATTGTTCGGCATGCTGGCGCGAGGTGATGATTTGCGTCTCCAACGCCTGATTCTGCATACAGGCGTCAAATTCAGCCCCTTTCATCCCTCCCAGTATGGCAATTTCCCGCAGTCTGGCGAGAAAATCCTGTCCAAATGCCCAGCCACGCTGCGTATCAAACATCACTTTAATATAGCTGTGAAACTTATCATCGCCTGCGCAGCGTGCCAGTTGTGCGGCTCTCAGCGCCGGAGGGTTCAGGGGAAAATCGCGATAAATAAATTGGATATTGCCGGTCTTGATATAATTCTCATGCAGGGTAGGGAACACATTGTTGTGGAAACTGGCGCAATGCCCGCACGACAGAGAGGCATATTCAACCACCGTCACTGGTGCATCCTTATCTCCGAGCACCACATCGGTTGGTTGCGCCCTTAGCAGCGCCTCGCGCGACAGCGTTTTGGTAGACTCCTGCCCGTTATTTTTTGCTTCGCCGGAAGACTCCGCCAGCAGGGTGGAGCCGCTCGCGATGACCATAAAGGCGATCGCAGTACAAAAGGACAAGCCAAGAGCGATGAGATATCGTGACACAATCAATAGTCTCCCTTTATTGCGAGTCGGCATCTTATGAGGATTGCCGCTGCTTCTCAAGTGCTACTTCACGCAGACGTATAGAGCGCCCCAGCGCTGTCAGACTATCGCGCAATCCTTCATCGGCACAATCGGATACCATCTCAGAAATAGTAGACTTAGATGCTGAATCAAGCGTGCCTGTCGGCTGGAGAGATAGATCCGACTCCTGATGTGCCAGCAGGCGATGGTCCTGACGGATGCTGATGCGGCTGACGGCGCGATAACCGAAATAAGCGGCTAATTGGTCGAGTAATTGAGGTGTCTGGTGTTGCAGAACGGGTGCCCAGCCGGTGGCCACGCGAATGGTCAATGTGCCGTCGGTGCGCTGACCTTTGGCAAAACGAAGCCGCTCCGGCAAGGTGACGCGCGCCAGTTCCGGGCCGACAATATCAGCCCAATGCGTGAGAATACGACCCTCAGCCAAACCAAAACGCTGCATGGCCGGAGTCAGATGGGACTGTAAACACTCATCCAATGCCCGGTTGAAGCCTCGGCGCGAAAGACGTTTGGCCGTTTTTTCCCTGTGCTGATTGTCCCTGTCCTTAGCCATCGGCCATTGCCTGCCTGTCTGCGGGATGATGGTGAGTCAGATAGCGCTGGATCGGTTTATAGCTGCGTCGGTGATATTCGGTAACGCCAAACTGCGCCAATGCATGTTGATGCTCTTTGGTGCCATAACCGCTATTGCGTTCCCAGCCATAGGCTGGAAAGGCGGTGCTTAATTCACGCATCAGCCGGTCACGTGTCACCTTTGCGAATATAGACGCTGCTGCGATAGACAGGCTGATGCTGTCGCCTTTAATCACGGGCGTGACTGGGCAGGGCAGTGGTACAGGGCGGTTGCCATCGACCAAGGCGTGACAGGCAGGTGACGGCAGGGTGGCCTGAAGTGCATCGAAAGCACGCTGCATGGCGCAGATGGTTGCCTGAAGGATGTTGATGCGATCAATCTCGGGCGCATCCGTCTTGCCGATGCCATACCAGAGTTGCTGACGTTGCGCCGCTTCGAGCAAACTGTCAAACAGCCGCTCCCGACGGGCGGCACTGAGTTTTTTGGAATCATTGACGCCGTCCAGCATTGCATCAGGCCCCACCACCACCGCGGCTGAGACGACCGGCCCGGCCCATGGCCCGCGTCCTGCCTCATCAATGCCGGCGACCAAGCCATGATAGGCCGATTCTAATGATAGGTCTGGTGTCGACACCATCCATACTCCTCCCCCAATAGCCGTATGAACGTAGCCTTACGCGCCATGAGGCGCGACAGGCAGTCGCCCTTGCTAGTGCATTCGAATATGAATCGAATGCACTATATCTATTGATAGCAGAGTGCATGCGGTGACTAAAGCAAAACGAACGACACAGAGAAGAGTGTGGAAGTGAGCGGGTAGGCTGTGAGGGAAGCGATTTAGTGCAAGCTGGCGATGGTAGCGGTGCCGCCTTCATATTCCGGCCATTGACCGCTGACTAGCTGCGTCAGGCCATGATTGGGCTGGCCGAGCATTTCGCGGTAGATCCAGTAATTGGTCATAATTTGACTGACATAATTACGCGTTTCCTGAACAGGGATGGTTTCCATAAACAAGAGCGGATCATCCAGTGCGCCAGGGCGTTTCATCCAGTGCAACAAATTGCCGGGCCCGGCATTATAAGCAGCGGCGGTGAAAACCATATTGCCATTGATATAGGGCTTATCAAGCAGGTACGCCAGATATGCCTGTCCCAGCGTGATATTGGTCAGCGGGTCATGCAGATTATCCATATCCAATCCGGTATAGGAGACATGCTCGGCAATATACTCAGCGGTGCGTGGCATGAGCTGCATCAGGCCTAAAGCCCCGGCATGACTTTTCGCATGCGGGTTGAATCCTGATTCCTGCCGCATGACGGCAAAAATCAGTGCCGGATCGACCTGAAAGCCATCGACCGGTTTCCATGTGGGCAGCGGATAAGTGCCGGTGCTGACGTTACGATGATCGCTGGTTGCTTTGCGTTCCAGTTGATAAGCCATGCGTAATTGTGCCGCCGGAAGGTTCAAAATGCGGCCAATATGCATCAGGGTGCGGCCTTCGCTGCGGCTTAATTTGGGGAAAAGCTGACGTAATTCACGCTCAGCCAGGTGCGATTCACCGGCCTCAACCAGGGCAATGGCACGGCGCACACCAGGTTGCGCCAGTAGGGCCGAAAGATGATCGGTCGACGGGGCGGCGTGAGGGTTGGTCAGCGTCAATCCTTTGCCCAATTGATGACGCGCTAAAATGCCATAAAATGTATGTGGAGCGGCGGCTGCCTGTTGCAGATAATGCGATGCGGCTTCTGTGTGGTGTTGTTGCTTGGCGGCGCGATATGCCCAAAATGCACCGGCAGCGGTTTCCCAGGCGGATAATTTATCTCCGGCGGCCAGGGAACGGAAATGAGCTTCAGCATGATGATAATGACCCAACTGCCAGGCGCTGAGTCCCGCCGTCCAGTGGCTGCGTGCCAACGTGTGACCGGATCGAGCTGCGACCCGCATAGCAAGCGCGTAAGCGTCTTTAGGCCGTTGGCGATATAAATAGCCATTGGCCACGCCCAGCAGTGCGAGATCACGTTCAACGGAAGTGAAAAGGAGTAGCGATTGATCCGATTGAATCAGCGCATGGGCGGCAGCTAGTTCACGTTGATGAATCAGGCGGTGAATCTCCGTCCATAGCTGTTCGGCTTTGCCTCGTCCTGCCCAGTTGAGCAGATAGTAATATTGGCGGTCGACAGACGCGGCCAGCCCGTTGCTGGCGCCGTAGCCATAGAGGTAAGCAGGCTTATCATAAGAAATGCGCAGCAATCCTTTGTGCGGTGCACGGCGTTGTGTGAGGCGGAAAAGCTTGCCGGCTTGCGGATGATCACGATATGCCTGCATCCAGGCCAGTAATGCATCATAGGATGCATAGAAATCCGGGTGCAATAATTGTTCGGCGACCACATGCCCCTCTAAAATGCGGTCCGATACGCGCGAGAGTAACGTTTCGGCCAGTTTCCAGTCACCTTCACGCTGGGCCTGAAACGCCTCATAATATAACTGCCGATCATCGGATGAGAGAATAGCAGGCAAGTGCCCATCATGCGGGGCTGGCATCATAATGGCGCGCAGGGAATCGACCAGGCGCTCGCGGGTTGATGCGGATGTATTATTATTGTGGCTTGCGACCTGTGCTTCATTCCGCGCTGCTGTTTCCAGCACAGTGACTGTTTGATTATCGGGGCTGGCGATGGGAGCCGTACCATGGCGTTCAATAGCCTTGGCTGACATCACGGCAAGCCCAACCAGCGCAACCAGCCCGCATAGGCTGCTCAACAGGTAGCCATGCTGGTTATCTCGCATCAGGCGGACAAAATACTGTGCTGTCGTACGTATGTTTTTCATGGCCTTAATCTAAGCGGCTGATGGCCGTAAGTCAATTTTGTAAATAAACCTTAACTTTTGTAGCCGGGGCGCTGCAAAATTCATGTCATTCAATGGCTTATATGTCGTGTATTACGTGGCATTTACATCTTCGATGATTTTTTTTGCCGCCAATAAATCCTGCCATGCCAGTCGTTTATGGCCGGGCTGACGCAGGAGATACGATGGATGATAGGTTGGAATGACGGGAATGGGGGTAGCCTCCTGCTCTGTTTCATAATGATACAGTCGGCCCCGGATGCGTGTGATGCCACGTGTTTCCTGGAGTAACGAACCAGCGGCCGTTCCGCCCATCACCAGAATCAGTGCTGGCGCAAAAAGGTGGATATGCCGATTGACAAACGGGGCGAGCATGGCCAGCTCTTCCGGGTTTGGTTTACGATTGCCGGGTGGTCGCCAGAACAATACGTTGGTGATGTAACAGTTCTCACTGCGCGATAGCCCAATCGCGGCCAGCATCTTATCGAGCAACTGGCCGCTCGGGCCGCAGAACGGAATGCCCTGAATGTCCTCTTCGCGGCCCGGCGCCTCACCAATGATCATCACGTTGCTGGTTGTCACCCCGTCATAGATGACGGTGTTGCTGGCTGTGCGTTTCAGGGCGCATCCGTCAAAGCTGTTTATCGCTTCATATAATGCATCAAGCGTATCGCATTGCGCGGCCAGTCTCGCTGCCTCCTGTCGATGGTGAGCCGGGCCATGCATGGCGGCTGCCGAAGGGGTAGGTGCGCGGGTAGGTGAGGCGGCTGGTTTGGTATCGGCCTCAGTCATTCGCTGCGACACATTCTGCTCATGGATGTTGCCTGTTTGTTCTGCCATCGGTTGAGGTGGCGATGGTTGCCTCGTTGCCGCGTTGCGTGCCTGAACATGGGTGTAGGCATCGCACGGTGTCATCGCCAGAAGTTCATCGACTCCTGCATCGCGATGCCAGCGCAGTAAAGTTTCCGTGAAATGATGGGCTGCTGCAGTCATAAATTTTAGGATTTAGGCTTTTAGATAGTGTCCAAGATAAATCAGTGGATGATGAACGTTGCTTACTGATAAGATGTATCAGACAACAGGGCTGAAAGGGAGAAAAACATGACCGAGCGTGAAACGATGCGCTTTGATGTAGTGATTGTCGGAGCAGGGCCAAGCGGGCTCTCGGCAGCTATACGGCTGAAACAATGCGCGGCAGAGCGTGGGAAGGAAATCTCGGTATGTGTGGTGGAGAAAGGCTCGGAAGTTGGGGCGCATATACTCTCGGGCGCGGTGCTGGAGCCGCGTGCATTGGGAGAATTACTGCCGGACTGGAAGGAGCGCGGAGCGCCATTAACCGTCCCGGCCGAGCAGGATGAGTTTTTATTCCTGACGGAGAACAAAAGCTGGCGTCTGCCAACCCCGCCTCATATGAAAAATGAAGGAAATTATATTATCAGCCTGGCAAATCTGTGCCGCTGGCTGGCGGAGCAGGCACAGGCACTGGGAGTAGAGATTTATCCGGGCTTTCCGGCGGCTGAGGTGCTGTATGATGATCAAGGGCATGTGAGTGGCATCGTTACTGGTGCCTTTGGCGTGGGGCGCGACGGGCAGCCGAAGGCAGGCCATCAGCCCGGCATGGCCTTGGAGGCAACCTACACGATATTTGCCGAAGGCTGTCGCGGCTCGCTCATGCGCACGCTGGAAGAGCGGTTTGATTTGCGCCAGCAGGCAGACCCGCAAACCTATGGTATTGGTATTAAAGAGCTATGGGAAGTGCAGCCGGACAGAAGCTGGCCCGGCACCGTCGTCCATTCCATCGGCTGGCCGATGGATAAGGCGACCTATGGCGGCTCCTTTATTTACCACCTGGATCAGAATCAGGTCGCTGTAGGCTATGTGGTTGGGCTGGATTACACCAATCCTTATCTCAATCCATTTCAGGAATTTCAGCGATTTAAGACACACCCGTCGATCCGCCCGTTGTTTGAAGGCGGCAAGCGCATTGCCTATGGCGCACGCGCCCTCAATGAAGGAGGCTGGCAATCCATCCCCGGTCTGGTTGTGCCTGGCGGTTGTATTATTGGCTGCGCCGCAGGTTTTCTCAACGTTCCGAAGATTAAAGGAACGCATACGGCGATGAAATCAGCCATGCTTGCGGCGGAAGCCATTGCTGACGCACTTGGCCACGAATCGCCACCTGCCTTATTACAGGATTATCCGGAAGCCTTAAAGCAAAGCTGGGTCTATGACGAACTGTACAAGGTGCGTAATATCCGCCCGGCATTTCGTTATGGATTACTGCCCGGATTACTTTACGCCGCCCTTGATACCTACATCCTGCGTGGCAAAGCGCCCTGGACGTTGCGTCACCATGCGGATCATAAAGCCTTGAGGCCGGCTAATGACAGTCAGAAAATTACCTATCCCAAACCGGATGGTGAGGTAAGTTTCGATATTTTGTCTTCTGTGTATTTGTCGAACACCAACCATGAAGAGGATCAACCGGTGCATTTGACGCTCAACGATGAAAGCGTGCCGGTCAATCACAATTTAACCGTGTTTGATGCCCCTGAGCAGCGCTATTGCCCGGCCAATGTTTATGAAATAGTGGAAAAAACGCCGGGCGAGCCACGACTGCAGATTAACGCACAAAATTGTGTGCATTGCAAGACCTGCGATATCAAGGATCCCACACAAAATATTGTCTGGAAAACGCCGGAAGGCGGTGGTGGACCAAATTACCCCAATATGTAAGCAAACTACTTTATCTTACACATTTTTATAAGGAATCGGGCGCTTGGTTGTTGGGTCAAGAGCCAGTTGGCCATTTTCAAACATGGCGGCAATGTAGTTACCATGGCCTTTATGTTTGCCAACATACATCACAGGCTTGACGGTTTTGCCACCAAGTTTGCGAAGTTCCGTAATGCGTCCGCGGTTTTCCGGGTTATTCTTACTACTCATGATGCACTCACAACGGCTATTCAACCAATTTAAATTCGAGCCGCGTTATATGCCGCACTCGCCGCTCCGCGTCAAGTAAATTAACATGCATGCGGTATGCGCGCGTCGTATTTTAATCGAATGGTAAAGGCTTCCATGTTACCCTATATCCAGCTACAAGGATGTATATGAGCCGATCACCTCGCCCTTCTTCTTCATCGAATCGAACATCATTGATGCCGATGCGCCGTCTTGCATCGCTGGCGGTTGCAGCACTGTGCGGCGCGGCCATTGCCAGCACTGTTCTCTGGTGGCAGGAAAGCCAGCCTCAGCCGAGTGCCAAACAGGTGAGGGATCAGTGGCGTGCAACTCCCATGGAACCGACCGTGAGTGGGCGTTATCTTAAGGCCCGCTATGCGCTGTCGCAGTATGACGACAAGGAAGCCTCGCTTGCTCTGCATTCGGCGTTGAGCATGCAGCCGGATGATCCGCATCTGATCCGCCAGGCATTTGAAGCCTACCTGCTTGCCGGAGAGGTCAATCAGGCAGTGGCACTACTTGATAAGGCAGAGAAGGCAGGCAATAGTCTGAAGCCGGAAATACGCGACCTGCTATATTTGCCACTGGTGCATTTGGTGCGTTCCGTCAATGCGATGACGGATATGCGCTATGATGATGCGTTGACCTTGATTGATCAATCGCTCGCGGCGCATGGATTAACAAAATTTCACAAGAGCTTTTTTGGTGTTTATAAAGCATGGCTTGAGGTTCGCACAGGCGAATTAGCTCAGGTGAAACAGCGGTTGGCACCAGTAAAAGATATTCCTGGCTTTGATGCATTTGCCATGTTTCACACTGCCTTGATTATGCAGCATATGGGGCAGATGGACGATGCGGAACGTTATTTTGAGCGCGCACTAGCAGAAAGTCGCCACAAGCCGCGCCGTGTGGTGGAATTATATGCCCATTTCCTCTTACATCAGGGCAAGCAGGAAAAGGCACGGGCCTTACTGGACGAATTTCTGGCTGAGACGCGTGACATTTGGGTGGACAGCGCCACGCTGAAGGCCATTGTTTCAGAGCATACCGAACGTCCGATGATTGCGACCATCAATGCCGGTATCGCCGAATTGTTTTATGGCGGAGCCAGCATCGTCCGTCAGCAAGGAGATGTGAGCACGGCATATCGCCTGTTACATCTGGCCCTGCATTTAAGGCCGGATTTTCATGATGCACGCATCATGCTTGCCAGCCTGCTCTATCAGGAAAAACGCTATGATGAAGCGTTGCATTATTATCGGGAGATTCCGCAAACATCGCCTTTATATAACCGCACAGCGATGGAAATTGCCCGTGTGATGGGGGATCAGGGTGACGTTGACAAAAGCATTGCACTCCTTCGCGATCTGGCGAAGCGTCTGCCAGACAGTCATATTCCCTGGCTGCATATGGCGGATTTGCGGCGCCAGAATGAAGCATTTGCCGAAGCTGCCGATGCGTACTTCGAAAGTCTGAATCGGCTGCAAACCGATGCCGCACATATCTGGCCCGTCTATTATTTGCGTGGCATTAGCTATGAGCGTTCCGAGCAATGGGATAAGGCAGAACAAGATTTTCTGACAGCGTTGGATCATTCGCCGAACAATCCGGATGTCCTCAATTATCTCGCCTATAGCTGGCTGGTTCAGGAAGTGAATATCGAGCAGGCGAAAGAAATGCTGGAAAAAGCGGTGAAACTACGCCCGCGCGATGCGCATATCGTCGATTCCATGGGCTGGGCCTGGTATAAGCTGGGTGAGTATGACAAGGCTCTGATGTTTCTGGAGCGAGCCATTGAGCTGCAACCGGATGATCCGACCATCAATGATCATTTAGGCGATGTGTTCTGGAAGCTGGGACGTGAGCGTGAAGCACGATTTCAATGGCAACGTGCCCTGCTGTTTGATCCGGATGCAAAGCAGGAAGCCGAGCTTCGCACCAAGCTGCGGCACGGGCTGCATGATGGCGCTGAAGCAGTCCTGACGCAGGATGGCTCCATAGCAGTACAATGACCGATGCCATAGAAGCGGTTGCGCCGGCCAAGCTGAACCTGTTTCTTCATATTACCGGCCGCCGTCCGGATGGATATCATCTTCTCAATAGTGTCGTCTGTTTTACGGAGATAGGCGACAGGCTGTGCGTCGAACCGGCGACGGATCTATCGCTAACGATTGACGGTTCTTTTGCGGCCACGTTACCCACTGACGATAGTGATAATTTAGTGCTACGGGCAGCACGCGTGCTGGCGGAAGAGGCGGGTATCGCTCCGCAAGCTGCCATTACATTGACCAAGGAATTGCCGATTGGCGCGGGTATCGGCGGTGGCTCCTCCGATGCTGCAACGACGCTGCGGCTGCTCAATCAGCTTTGGAGCGTGCGCTGGCCAAAGGCGCGATTAGCTGAGATTGCGCTAAAACTGGGCAGTGATGTACCGGCATGCCTCGAGCCTTCTCCGGCGCAAATGCAAGGGGTGGGTGAGGTGCTGAGCCCTGTGACACTTGTTAACATGCCGCCTTATTGCGTGCTGGTCTGGCCCGGGCAAGCTGTTTCAACCCCCCTGGTGTATCAGGCATATAAAAAGGCTGCGTCACCTTTTGCCCAAGACACAGTAGTCAACACACGCTGGACGCTGGAAGCATTGCAACAGCAATCGAACATGCTGGAAGGGGCGGCCTGCCAATTAGCGCCTGTGGTTGCCGAGGCGATGGCGCAGTTGCGATCGACGCAAGGCGCACAGCTTGTACGAATGAGCGGGAGTGGTTCATGTTGCACGGCGTTTTATCGCGAACGCACACAGGCAGAACAGTCAGCGCACACCATCGCATCATATGATTCCAACTGGTGGGTGCGTGTCAGCCGGTTGAAAGAACAGTAAACGTCACAAAAAAGGACTGCCGATGGCAGCCCTTTATGTCATGTGAACATCTGGAAAATTAACCGTTGCGTGCTCGGTTCACAGCGGCTTTCAGGGTGTTAATATCAACGGCGCCAGGAATTAATTCCTCTCCGATGATAAATGCGGGTGTCCCGCGCACTCCGGCCTGGGAGGCCAGCTGCTTCACCTGACTGAGAACCGTATTAACCTCAGCCGAATTCATTTTCTCCTTCACCTCATCGCGGTTCAGCCCTAACTCTTCGGCCTTATCCAGCAGCAGTTTTTCATTTTTCTGGCCACGGAACTCCATGAGCGCCGTGTGATAATCCAGATATTTCGACTCATCGATCAGATGGACTGCCGTCGCTGCTTTGGCGACCTGCTCAGAACTAGGGCTTAAGATCGGCAACTCAAGGAAGACAAATTTCACGTTCTGATCCTGCTTGATCAGGTCAAGTACGGTTGGGAGCGCACGTTTGCAAAAGCCACAATTATAATCAAAAAACTCTACGACCGTCACATCACCGTCAGGATTACCGGCAATGGGCGCATTGATGGAATCAAGCTGATCGATAACCTGCTTGGCCCCGGCAGCAGATTTCGCCTGTTGGTCACGGCGCTGCTGTTCCTGGAATGAATTCAGCGATTCAACAATCACATCCGGGTTATTCAGAATGAAATCGCGAACAATCTGCTCAACGTCGCTTTTTGTCATGGCGTCACCGGTAGCGACCACATGCTCATTCTTAGGAATCATAAAAAAGCCGACGGTCAGCGCGACGGCGACCAGAACTATAATGGCGACAGACGTAAATTTATTCATTGCAAATCTCCCCAGATGCTTCGTGCGGCTACCTATAGCGAAAAAAAACCGGCAGGTACAGACTCAAAATGCATTGACAATGGTTGAGCCTGTCTTGCCTGTGTAAGAAGGGGCGGCAGAATACTCTGCCGCCCCTTTGGTTTGGCTACCTCATGTTGCTTTTCCGCTCTGATTCGAGACAGACCTTGCATGGTTTTTCCGAGTTGCCGGAAGGTGCCGCTGCCTTGTTTTTCTGGCACATATGGCATGTACCGTCCTTGCAGTTGCACTCTTTATCGTCGCAGCATTCGCAGCGCTCACATTGACAATAATGACAATGGTTGCAACAGCTGCATGCTCCGGGTGAGTACGTGCCTTGCAGGTTAGCGCAGGCGGAAAGAAAGACCAGCATGAAGACTGGTATTAGTCGTTTAAACATAACATCCTCGTTAAATAATAATTGTATCGTTTGAAATGAGCTTAAGCGAGGTGTTTAGGTGGCCGATCCAACCCACCCAGCAGGTGGCTTTGAGGTGTTATAAGGATAGAATGATAGCGCGCATTATCGAACATCGCGATAGGTGACATGACCGCCTGGCCAAGAGGAGGAACCTGGTGGAAGCATTTGGCGCAAAAAGCATCAACGCAGCACCGTTCGGTCTCAGGGGGTTCATTTGACGGCATATCATGACAGGGTATGTGCCCTGTCTGCTCCAAATCGCAGCACAACAATGAGGACGCATAGGCTGTGTTCAAACCAAATGCGATAATGAAGGTAAAGATAACAATCGATTGCATGATTTTCGTCAGCATGGCCCTATCTTACCATATCTGGACGCAAATCACATCATTTTACTGGTATTTGTTGCTGTGAGAGTGAGATGAGGGCGATTCAGTATAGGGCTGAAACTATCGGTATCTTGTTTCTAATGTCGCCAGGCTCTACTGGTTTTCTAGTTTTCCTGCTGGTCGCGTTTGAGTCTCGCCGTTGCGATCACATCCTGCGCGCGGATGGAGACTGGATTGGACGGATCCACCGCATCCACCACTTCTTTAGCCAATGCAATGGCCTCATTGAAGCGTGCTGCTAATAATTCCGTCTCCGCCTGCGCAAGCTTGGCCTCCACAGCGCGGCCTGATTCTGCATAGAGCTGGCCCAGCGTGCGCCATGCGAGCCGGTTTTGCGGCTCATATTGTGTGGCATTGGTCAATAATTGCTCGGCTAAGCGTAGATTGTCTGATTGCTGTGTT
This sequence comes from uncultured Rickettsiales bacterium, assembly GCA_964435165.1. Classification (GTDB taxonomy): domain Bacteria; phylum Pseudomonadota; class Alphaproteobacteria; order Rickettsiales; family RI-342; genus CAYSXY01. Next base: position 5,398 of record CAYSXY010000004.1, on the reverse strand, counting down.
GCAATCAAAGCCCGTGCATAATGCAATGCCATAAGTGGCGCAGGCTTACTGATAAGGGCATAGGCACGACGATATGCTTCAGACGCCTCGGCCACATCGCCATGTTCAAACAGCATTTGTCCGAGCAGTTCATGATAGAAAGGATCATCAGGATACGATGCGATAAGTTGCTGCATGAGTGCTTTGGCCTGCTCCAGTTCTGAGGCACGATAATGGACGATGGCGCGTCCCATCAGGTTTGCGGCATCATCACCGGTGGCAAATTGGGGGCGCACGTCAGATAGCGGCATCAGGAACGCTTTGAGTTTCGTCACCATCCGTCGATGTTGAATCACCAACGGATGATCATCCGCAAGACGCGTCATGTCCACCTGATCCACATGGTGACGGATATGCGCCATGCGTTCAGAGGTGAGCGGGTGGGTCGTCAGATAGGTTTGTTGCTCATCACGCGACAGGCGTTCGCGCTGACGCAAGGTGGCAAACATATCCAACAACCCTTCGGCAGAGATAGCCGAGGCATCAAGATAGCCAAGACCGGCCTGATCGGCGGATTGTTCCTGCCCGCGTGAATATCGCAAAAACCCTTCCTGCGCGATCTGGCCACCGGCCGCCATGGCCGCCTGGCTTAAATCACCGGCTCCTCCGGCAGCAGCGGCAACGGAGAGCAGGGTGAATAGCCCATATTCAAGCTGCATTTGACGATAAGCATCGACGGTGCGGATCAGGTGGCCACCGGTAATATGACCTAGCTCGTGTGCCAGTACGCCGATTACCACATCCGGGTGCTGGGCACTCATCAGCAGGCCGCTATGCATGTAAATATTACTGCCATTGGCAACGAATGCATTCAGACTTGCATCATTCACGATAATCAGGCGTACTGAGTCGGGAGCCATATGTGCCGCATCCAGCAACGGTTTCATATAAGTGGCCAGGGTGCGCTCGATTTCTGTATCACGGATAATGGATGCCGCATGGCTCGAGCCTGAGAAAATGCCCAACATACACAGGCTGATGCAGAGATAGAGCGCGATCATACAAGAGAAACGAAGAGCGCACTGCCATACAGATATAATAGAGAATCGAGGTTGCATCATAAGGATAGCTTGTTATGACTCCTGTTCATTATGTCATACGACTGAATAGCGTTGTCACATTCGCTATGTGCTGGCGCATGGAGCGATACTACCCGTTAATGTAGGGATGATCTGCCGCTTATTCCAGTAAATGCGTCGGTGAAACGGAAAGAAAACACTATGAACATCGCCAAACGTGGAGCTATTCCGCCATTTCTGATTATGGAAGCCTTAAGTCAGGCGAACGATTTTATTCAAACGTCAGGGGCAGATGTCATTCACCTGTCTTTAGGCCAGCCTGGAAAGGGCATTCCGCAGCGTGTTGTCGATGCGGCAGCAGAGCTGATGCAACGAAGCAATCTGGGTTACACTGAAGCATGCGGCCTGCGCGAGTTGCGGCGAAAACTCAGTGAGCATTATCGTGACACTTACGGTGTTGACGTGCCGTGGGAACGCATTTTTATCACCGTTGGCTCCTCCAGCGCTTTTTTTCTGACATTGTTGGCAGCGTTTGATGCGGGTGAACGAGTGGCTTTGGTTGAGCCGTGCTATCCGGCCTATCGCAATGTGATTCAGGCGATGGGGTTAGAGCCGGTGCTATTGAAAGGTGGCTTTGACAATCACTTTCAACCATCGGTAGCCATGATAGAAGCGTTGGAACAGCCGGTGCAAGGGATCGTTGTGGGTAGTCCGTCCAACCCCACCGGTACGGTGATTCCGGAGGCGCAATTCCGCGAATTGCTCGATTATTGTCGTGAACGAAATATCACCGTCATTTCGGATGAAATTTATCATGGCATGGTCTATGAAGGCGAGGCGATCTCTGCACTATCGCATGATCAGAATACCATTATTCTCAACAGTTTCTCTAAATATTATTTGATGGCAGGCTGGAGGTTGGGCTGGGTTGTGGCACCGCAAGCGCTGCAACGTTCATATGAATCCCTGCTGCAAAATTTCTTTGTCTCTCCGCCTTCACTCGCGCAACATGCCGCGCTGAAAGTCTTTGAATGCACGGATGAACTGGATGCCACGGTGGATGAATATCGTATTAATCGCGATGTGATTCTCGATACGCTCACCCAGCTTGGGGTGACGCGCATCTGTCCGGCAGAAGGGGCTTTTTATATTTATGCCAATGTCAGCCATCTGACAGAAGATAGCGCTGTTCTATGCCGTGAGATGCTCGAGCAGGCGCATATTTCTGCCGTATCCGGCCATGATTTCGATACAAATCATGGCCATGAATGGGTACGCTTCTCTTACAGCGGCACGACAGGTGAGGTGCGTGAGGCAATGCAGCGCCTGACGCGGTGGTTTAGCGGACGATCTTAGGCGCGATTCCACCAGCCGGTACGCTTCGGCCACTTGGCACTGCGTTGTTTCTCCAGCGGTGGCGGCATGTCAGCCTCTGCAGTGACCATTTCCTTGCTGGATGATGCTTCAGCTACCGTTTTTTCCTTAGTGTCAGCCGTGTCCTTTACGGCGCCTTTACCATTCGCACGACGCGAAGATGACGTGCGCGAGGCAGATGTCGACGCTTTTTCATCATCGCTTTTAACTGTTTTTCTCGTCGCTTTGGCAGGCGGTTTGGCGGTTTGAGCTGTGCTCTCATCTGCCTCTTTCGACGAGTCGGCAACATCAGACTCAGCTGTTTTGCGGCGTCTGGTCGCCCGCTTCGGCTTCTCATCAGCATTCTCAACTGCTGTCTCTGCCTTGGCTTCCGATTTTTTTGGGCGTCCCCGACGCTTCGGCTTCTCATCGGCATCACCGGCATCTGCGCTGTCAGTGTTATGATCCGTCTTGCCATCGGATGCTAACTTGCGTCGTCCACTGCTGCGTCGCGTTGTTTTTGGTGTTGCTTCCTGATCAGGCTGATCCGCATCAACATCCACGTCCGTCACTGTTTCGGATGTGGAAGTATCCTGCATCTGGTCTGCATCATCCTGCTGGCGACGGTTACGACGCCCGCCACGCCGTCCACGGCGGCGACGCGAACGGCCTTCATCCTCTTCATCATCCTCTTCGTGCGAGGCGGCTTTGCGCGAGTTTGACTCATCAAATGGCAGAGTGAAATCACTGTGCGATTTTTCTGCAACGCGCCGCGCTTGCTTGGCTTTGCGGGTGCCGCTGAGCACATTACCACGCTCATCGATTGTGATCGTATCTTCCGTCTCATCATTCACCTTGGTGATCAGAAAGCTGTTGGAGATTTGTTTGTGGTCGCCCTCAATATCAATATGAAGCTGGAATTTATGCTCAATATTGGTCAGCGACATGCGCTTATTGTTCAGCACATAATAGGCAATATCCGGATGGGTCACGACCTGCATCGCATTGAAGAACGTGTCATAGGCTTCATTTTCCAGCGTGCGCAGCAACTGAATGGCCATCGATTCGGTCGATCGCACAATGCCGCTGCCATGGCAGCGCTCGCAGCTATGGGTATTAGATTCTGTCACGCTGGGCCGCATGCGCTGACGAGACATTTCCAGCAACCCGAACGGGCTGATACGCCCAACCTGAATGCGTGCACGATCATGGCGCAGGGCATCTTTCATGGCCCGTTCCACTTTGCGGCGATTACGGAATTCATACATATCGATGAAATCAATCACCAGCAATCCGGCCAAATCACGTAACCGCAACTGGCGGGCAATTTCCCTTGCTGCCTCAACATTATTTTTCAGTGCGGTTTCTTCCACATTGCGCTCTTTGGTGGCGCGACCGGAGTTGATGTCTATCGAGACCAGCGCTTCTGTCGGGTTGATGACCAAGTAGCCGCCGGATGGCAAGGGCACCACCGGATCATGCATCATCAATAACTGATCTTCAATGTCATAGGCATAATAGAGCGGAATATCACCCGTATATTGCTTTACACGCACCGCATGGCTTGGCATCAGTGTTTTCATAAAGCTTTTGGCGGATTTGAATGCATCTTCGCCTTCGACTACCACCTGCTCAATATCGTTTTTGTAGAGGTCACGCAGGGCGCGCTTAATAATATCTCCTTCTTCATAGACCAGGAGCGGCGCATGAGATGACATGACTTTTTCACGAATACTGTCCCAACTTCGTTTGAGATAGTCCAGATCGCGACGAATCTCTGCCCGGCTACGGTCGATACCGGCGGTACGGATAATCACACTCATCCCATCGGGTGTCTCCAGCGTGTCGCAGATGCTTTTCAGGCGACGGCGTGATTCTCCATCACTGATTTTGCGTGAAATACCTCCCGCATTGGTCGTATTGGGCATCAATACGCAATAACGCCCGGCCATGGAAATATAGGTCGTGAGTGCCGCCCCTTTGCTGCCGCGCTCTTCTTTGGCGACCTGCACCAGTACCACCTGATTTTTCTTAATCACTTCCTGAATTTTATATCGGCGCAGGAATTTATAGCGGTTATGTGAATGTGCAGCGGGTTGCTCTTCGTCCGGCAATGTCTCTATTTTTTCATTTTCTTTGTCAGCCGATGCGTCATCTTCAATGTCTTCCTGCCCATCCAGCTCCATATCGGCTGCGATGGTTTGCGGCGATTCGTCCTGCGGTTCATCCTCCGTTTTTTCATCTGAAATATCGGTGTCGAACTCGTCGTCAAGGGCGGTTTCGTCACGCATAAGCGCTTTAATTTTTTCCTTATCGGCAACGGGGATTTGATAGTAATCCGGATGGATTTCAGAAAAAGGCAGAAACCCCTGGCGCTCTGCACCGTAGTCAACAAACGCAGCCTGCAAGGAGGGCTCAACGCGTGTAATCTTGGCGAGATAGATGTTGCTTTTTACTTGTTGTTTGGTTGTCGTAACGACATCATATTCTTGAACTTTATCATTATCTGCCACAACCACGCGGGTTTCTTCCGGGTGGGAGGCATCGATCAACATAAGCTTGCTCATGGGGGGGCTCCAATCTGTCTTGCGTTGCGTGCCTTACACGGTGGTGCAGGCCATGCATCAGGCCTGACCGTGCTAAAGTCGCAACGCTATCGTTTGTCATAAAGAAATGGGAAGAAGACGCACGCATCCCGGCATATTCGCTGCCGCCTGAACGGGGCAGATCATGATATGCTGCGCCTGAATTGTGCATCTTAGAATCCTTGTTTTCCACATCTGGCCGAGTGCGTCATCAGCATCATTCTCGCATGCCGGATGGGCGAAAGTCTTTTATCGTCGAGGCAGTGACGAATCATCATAAATCTGCCTCTATCACTTGATTATAAGCAAGTGGCCCGCAAAGTACAATCAAAATATACCAATTCAATAAGGCATTGCTAACCAATAAGAGATTTATTAAATAGCAGGATCAGTGAATGCTTT